>NZ_JJQL01000078.1:0-51178 GCF_000979975.1 Methanosarcina sp. 1.H.A.2.2 | reverse complement strand
AGTGTTTGCTCTTGTTCCCTTTGAACCAAAATTTACAGAAGGAGACGGAGAATCAGATGTTGAACCGTCACCAAATACCCATTGAATTTTAGGATTACCTGTAACTGTAATAATTGGTGAAAATGATGAACCAGTAGTAACAAACGTAATATTTGCTTCAGGTGTCGGAGGTATTACCTTTGCATTTGGACTGGAGCTTGAATTGTTCTTATCAGAGTCTGACGAGTCTGAACTCGTACATCCCAGAGTAGAAGTAACTAAAATAATAATGGCTAATAATTCTGCAAATTTAATCTCAGAAATTCTATTGGGAAATCGCATAACAGATCTCCTGATATTATTTACTTTGAGATTGTTTTTCTGTAAATTTACATTATTTTTGAATAAAGTAGGCTTATGAAATACTTAACTTTTACTAAATATTTATATTTTCTGCCCTAAAAAAGTTTTCTTTTTAACCTGGTTTTTGAACGCTCCCTTATGGCGAATAAGGTTGTAAAGGTCAGAGAATTCGTAATAATTCGGGCGATCATTTAAATATCGAGGGTGATATGTATAACAGGATAGGATGATCGACGAAGTGCTAAAGGTTTTCAAAAAGATCGATGCAAAGGATTTCAGGATACTTACAGGCATCGAGACAGGGATGAAACATTTTGAGTGGGTGCCGATAGAAGAATTGAATAAGTACACTAAAATGCCTCTCGATAAGCTGGAATACAGGTTAAGAAAACTTGTCCGGGATAAGCTTGTTGTCAGAACCACCCAGCCTTATGAAGGTTACCAGATTTATTTTGAGGGCTATGATGCCCTTGCTCTCAATTCCTTTGTGAAAAGGAGAAGTATCAGCGCCATAGGGGACGAAGTAGGGGTAGGCAAGGAGTCTGTCATTTTGGAAGCGATCCGGCAGCCTGAGCTTGCAATAGGGAAGCCTTCTCCGGTCATAATCAAATTCCACAGGGAAGGCAGGACCAGCTTCAAGCAAATAAAAAGAGTACGTGACCACATTGGGGAAAGAGAGCACTTTTCATGGATTTATGCTGCTCGTCTTGCTGCCCAGAGGGAGTATGAGATCATGACAAAGGTATACCCTCAGGTGTCTATCCCAAAACCCCTGGATCAGAACAGGCATGCAATTGTTATGGAGATTGCAAAAGGCAGCCTGCTCTCAAAAACAAAGCTTCTTAACGCTGAGTGGTATCTCGATGAGATTCTCAGGCAGGTAAAGATAACCTACTCGCTTGGAATCATCCACGCCGATTTAAGTGAATATAACATCTTTGTATCCGAAGACGGCGTCCAGCTCATCGACTGGCCTCAGTATATCACTCCTGCCCATCCCCATGCTGACGAAATTCTCGAAAGGGATGTTTCAAATGTACTGGTTCATTTTAATCGGAAGTATGGGATTAAAAGGGAGCTTGAAGAAGTAATTCGTGAAATTAAAAGTGGAGCAAGCTTAATCGAAGCAAGCAGAGACGAAGCCAGCAGAGACGAAGCAATTATAGAAGGAACAGGTAAAAGGGGTGAAGGTCTAAATGAGAGGATCAGCGAAGAAAATAAAGATAAAGAAAATGACAATAAAGAAGAAGCGTTCGGAGAAGAGAGGAATTAAAAGAAACAGATGAAAGATAAGTAAAAGATGAAAGATAAGTAAACTCAGATCGGATAAAGAAAATAAAAGTTCTTTATCGTAAAAATTTTTTATTGCGATAAATATTAGTATTTTATAACTTGACTTCCCCCTCTGAGCGAGCTAAAACAATGTCACATGTACCCAGGTCGCCCGAAGACCGTCTTCATCCTCTTTTTTTCACGGCATATCCCAATCTACCAGTCCCTAAATGATAAAGATGTCTGCCTACCTCCCCGGGTGAAATGATTTCTTCCATAACGGCGGTAAAAAGTAGGTGGGGGATGAGGCTAACACAGATACAGAGAGATTCGGGCCTTAATACAAAAACATGTGCCAGAGAGATAATTTTATGCTTAACCGATGACGCATGTTCACTTATATTGATTTCACTTATTATGTGAAGGAAATGGAGCGATTATCCTTTTTTCAGTAAATCACATTATTTTTCTTTTACAGGCAATATAATTGTGAAAGTGCTCCCTTTTGTTACCTCACTTTTAACTTTTATTTCTCCACTATGCATCTCAACTAAATTCTTGACTATTGTCAGGCCTAATCCTGACCCGCCGTACATTCTGGAAAGTGAAGAATCAACCTGTTTGAAGGGCTCAAAAATTATTTGTTGTTTATCTTCCGGAATTCCAATACCATCATCTCCAACGGAAATTCTGATTGTGTTTCCTGATTTGTTTGCCACAACCTCTATGTGTCCATTCTCGGGAGTAAATTTCAGGGCATTGTTTACAAGATTATAGAGAATTTGCTTGAACTTTATTTTATCTGCATATATATTCAGGTCCGCAGGTTCGGCTGAGAATTCCACGGATATGTTTTTGGAAGTCGCGAATGGAGTTGCGATATTTTTTACATCTTCAAAAATGTCTGCAACATGTACAATTTCAAATGATAATGAAATGTCTCGGGATTCGATTCTGGAAATATCGAGAATATCATTGATCAAATTAAGAAGGTGGTTTCCACTTCTAGAAATATTTTTCAGGTACCTCAATTGCCTTTCATTAAGGGGACCAAAGATCTGGGCAAGCAACATATCAGAATAGCCTATTACTGAATTGAGAGGCGTTCTCAACTCATGGCTCACTGTTGCGAGGAACTCATTTTTGGTCCGGTTAGCCTCTTCCGCATGGATTTTCGCATCAATAAGGGCTTTTTCTGCCTCTGCCTTTTCAGTAACGTCTCTGAAACTCCATACGCGCCCTTTAATAATTCCATTGTTCATGAGCGGAGTCGATAAGCTTTCAAATACCCTCCCATCTTTAAAATAAATATAATACGTATTTGTTTCTTTTGAGTGGTAAAGGGCCTGGATTTTTGATAAATATTCTTTAGAACATTTTACCTGGTCTGAATAGAAAGAAAGTAATTCGTCGTAATTTTTCATGTTAGCCAGGGCTTCGGGTATTCTCCACATTTTAACAAACTTTGAATTTGAAAAAAGAATTTTGTGGTTATTGTCGACAACAAAAATACCATCAACAGTTGATTCAAAAGTTGATTTTAAAATAGTGTCTATATGTTGAATCTCTATTGAAGCTCGCTTTTGCTGAATTGCCAGTGCATAAATTGCAGCAACCTTTCTGATAGCTTCAAATTCGGAATCGGAATACCCCTGGTTTGAATTTGCAAGGGATATCTGTCCCATGAGTTCATTTCCGACAACAGCAGGAAAACTTAAGAAATTGTTCAGTTTTATGTGCCCTTCAGGGGCTCCTCCTGAACCCGGGTGCATCTCCGGAGAATTTATATAAAAGCCTTTTTTTGTGTTTAAAGCGTGGCCGAATAATTTGGTATAAAGGCCATCCGGCCCTCTTGGAAAAGAGATTTTTTTATCGTTTTCATTAATGCTGCAACTTTCCATCATCCTGGTCAGAGTATGACATACGTTGTCGCCGGTTTCGGGGTCAATAGAAGAAACATATCCGTGGTCACTTCCGGTCAGCTCCTTAGAGGCTGAAAGGACAATGTTTGCAATTGTTTCAATGGAATTATTCGGGTCTATAAGGGCGTCTGCCAGTTCTGCAAGTGACCTGTTGACATCAAGCTCCCATTTCAGTTTTTTCACATTAGTTTTGTATTCCGTAATGTCCATGGAAAAAACAGCAATGTGGGATATCTGATTAGAATAATCATAAACAGGGTAAAAGTTGTGCTGAAAATAGTTTCCTTCATTCATGTCTTCAAACTTCAACGCTTTTCCTTCAGCTAAAACGGTATCAAACTTTTGTTTTCTGCTGCTCATAATTTTTTCAGGAAGAAGGTCATATATGTTACATCCTATGCATTTTTGTGATGTGGTGTTTAGCTTCTTAGCAGTGGATTCATTTATCTGAACAATTGTGCCGTCCGGTTCCATGAGAAACGCATATTCTGTAATAGCATCTATCATTGAGCGCAAAAGCTTTTCATTTTCGAGAGCTTTTCTTTCGGCTTTCTTCTGTGCTGTGATATCCTTGAAAGCACAATGTGTCTGCTTGAAACTGCCATCCTCGTTATATGCTATTTTTCCGTCAATAACGATATTTATTCTTTTACCGTCTTTCCTTACAGCTTCATATTCAACCCCATGTATCTCTCCATGGGAATTGAATTTGTCCAAATTATTTTTGAATTTTTCAGCATCCTCAGGTGTAAGGAAGTCTTTGAAACATTTTCCAATTACTTCTTCGTAGGAATAACCGAGGGTTTCAAGCCAGGTATTATTAACATCAATGAAATATCCATTTTCGTCCAGGGAGTGATAGCTCAGTGGAGCTTGCTGGAAAAGGATCTCGAATCTGTTTTCAGCTTCATGAAGTGCTCTTTCTGTCCAGATAGCCTGGATTTTTTTGGAAACATGGGCAGTAATCGTTTCTATGGCAGACACATAATGAACTTTTTGCCCTTCTGGCACCAGAATGGAAATTCCACCAAAAATATTCTTTTCGTTAGAAAAGCCAATAACCTGAATGGAGCCGATGTTGAGATTCTTTTCAATTTGTTTACAGGAATAGTATGGCACTTTTTTTGCCAGCAAAGCATAAAGGCCATCTTTGAAATGTTCAAGTTTGCCGCTTTTAAAGAGCTGGGGGTTTAATTCCATATCTTTCGGCCTGAAAGATACGTCCTCAAGGCCCCTGTCAGGAATACCGGCAACCTTTTCTGTTATGCCCTCAAGCCCTGGCGCTGCTCTTATCCTTACAGCGTTTATGCTGCTATCATAGAGTGATACAATAACATAGCAGTCCTTATTCAATTTGTGAACGGCTTCCCCAACTAACTTACATATCCTGTCGGTGTCTTCGACCTGATAGGTTTCGATTAAAATGTCGTTAATGAGCTGAAGTTCATTTAAACGTTCATTATAATCAAATGTATTTGAACCACTTTCAGGTGATTCGTTATTAAAGGTTTCATCGTGGCCGTTCATCCTATATTTATCTCTTCAGTTTTTATATATAAATATTCTTATTCAGTTAAAGGGCGCTTTAAAATACTTTTTATCACGATATGGCCATTTTTTTAGCTCAATTTCATAAATATGTTAAATATTTTGTTTTTATTCAAAATATATCCTCAATTAAAGGTTTAATTATCACAAAAATCTAATTAATGATATATTTTATACCTGAATAATTCAAGTGTTGATTAAAATTTTAAGAATTAAAGTTAGCTGAGGCTAGAGCGCGGGACCTTATAGACTATGTCAATTTTATAAAATAAAGGTAGAAATCAGTTAAATATATATTCATCCAGAGATAAAATATAGGTGTTCATGCAAAACAGGATCATCTATGGAATTGATATCGCCCGGGGTTCCCCAAGGGCAAAGGAACTTCCTCGCTATGCTCTGGCTATCCTGAAGGACGGAGAAGTTTCCCATCAGAGTATGCTCCGCCGCCAGAAAATCTTTAATCTGATCCAGAGGGACAGGCCGGAGATAATAGCCGTTGACAATATTTTCGAGCTTGCAGCTGACAGAAACGAGCTCCTTTCACTTATGGAACGCCTGCCTGATGGGGTAAAACTCGTTCAGGTCACAGGCGGGCTTCACCCGGAACCTCTGGTCAGGATTGCGCGGAAGCAAGGGCTTTTCTTTGACCCCAAAAACCCTAATGACGAAGCTGAAACCTGTGCCCGGCTTGCAGACCTGGGGGTTGGGCATGAGGTTTCTCTTTTTGAAGATATTACGAGAATTAAGGTCAGCAGAGCCCGTTCCCTCGGACGGGGAGGCTGGAGCCAGAACCGGTACGCAAGAAAAGTGCACGGAGCCGTGCTTCAGAGGAGTCGGGAAATTGAAAATACCCTCAAGGACCTTTCACGGGAAAAAGGTATCATGTTCGATGCCGTAAATATAAAGGGGTTCGGAGGCTATGTGAGGTCCGAATTTACAGTCTATGCAAAGCGTGGA
Organism: Methanosarcina sp. 1.H.A.2.2; assembly: GCF_000979975.1. Classification (NCBI taxonomy): domain Archaea; kingdom Methanobacteriati; phylum Methanobacteriota; class Methanomicrobia; order Methanosarcinales; family Methanosarcinaceae; genus Methanosarcina; species Methanosarcina sp. 1.H.A.2.2. The sequence continues at coordinate 45,134 of NZ_JJQL01000078.1, read as the reverse complement.
GAGATTCCAATACATCCTATGGCAAGCAGCGATGCGCAGGTAAGTGTGAGAAGTGTCGAACGCGATAAAATCCGGTATGTTCCCCTGAAGCCGAAGAACCCCGGGCGTAAATTCACTATCGTGGGGCTCGATCCTGGTACAACCGTGGGCATAGCTATTCTTTCTCTTGATGGAGACCTCCTCTATTTGAAAAGCTTCCGGGGAATAGCTCCTGATGAAGTTGTCAAGCTTATTGCCGAATACGGAAAACCTGCAGTAATTGCAAGCGATGTCACTCCAATGCCCGGCTCGGTTGAAAAAATCAGGAGGAGCTTTAACGCAGTCCCTGCAAGCCCTGGAATTGAAGTCTCTGCCGAAGAAAAAATTGCGCTTGGAAAAACCTTCGGCTACTCCAATGACCACGAAAGGGATGCATTAACTGCAGCTCTTCTCACTTACAGGAGCTACAAGAACGTCTTTATGCGAATTGAAAAGAAAGCTCCGGAAAATGCAGACCTTGAGCTGATAAAACTTCATGTAATCCGCGGAGACTCAATAGAAGCTGCGATCGAAAAAGTCCGGGCTGCATCGATTGCTCCTGAAAAGCCAGGGGCAAGGGCTGCTCCTGAAAAACCCGAGGAAAGGGTAGTTGACGAATCTCTCCTGAAAGTGAGAGAGACTGTCCAGAGGCAGGGAGAACAGATTCAGAACCTGCAGGATTATGTAGAAGAATTAAAACAGTCACTTATTGCAAAAGACAGGAAAATCTCAAAGCTTGAGTCAAGGTTGAAAGGCTTCAAAAAGGAAGCTTACGGCGAAGTCCGGAAATCAAAAGAGGTCCAGATCCGGGACAGCACCATAGAGAACCTGAAAAAAGAGCTCAGCAATAAAAATAAAACCGTAAAAGAACTCAGGCGCAGGAGCAACAAACTGCGTAAAATCCAGAAAATGGAAATTCGCGGCGAAGGCACTCCTGTAAAGGTTATTGCAGCTTTTACAAAGGAATCAATTGCCGAAACAAAAGAAAAGTACGGGCTCAAGCCAGAAGATGTGGTTTTCCTGGAAAATCCAAGCGGAGGCGGTGCTGCAACAGCCCAGATCCTTGTGGAAGCAAAAGTTCGGGCAGTACTTATCCCGGAAGATATTTCGCATGCAGCAGAAGAGACTTTTTTCAAGGGGGACGTGCCGGTTTTAAGGGGCATCCCGCTTGAAAGGGCTGAAGACTTTGCAATGGCTGAGCCAGAAGGCCTTAAAGCTGCAATTGATGCCTGGGAAAAAGAAGCCGGGGCAAAGCGCCACAAAGCCAAGGAAGACGAATTGCAGAGCCTCTTTGAAGAGTACAGAAGTGAGAGGCGGAGGGGCCTTGTTTAAGGCTCTTCTGATCTTAGTTCCAATTTTTCAGTAAACAGCACCACGATTTATTTTCTGTCAAAGAAGACATTTTTCCCGGTCACACTCAGCGGAATCCCAAAAACAACATCTGCATCCAGCAAGCCTGAGACCCTTGCTGCTGCGCCAACTGAGTACATGACCCGGTTGTCAATGCAGAAGTCTTTGGCTTTTGCAGCAGCTGCGCCTACAGCAATCCCGAGGTCTGCATACTTGAGCATACAGTTTGGGCCGTTGAACTCGGTTTCCACCTTCTTTGCGTTGAGCATCTCTTTGCAGGTAGCAAAACCACAGGCTCCGCAGTTTAAGCCTGCTGCCCCACTGGCTTTGACTCCTATGAGGACAGTAACCCCTGCGTTTCTGAGGTTTCCGGCATCTCTTTTGAGGAAAGCAAAGCCTTCGCCTTTTTCTTCCGCCAGCTTTTCCATTGTCGAGGCAAGGATTTCAATCTCCTCTTTTTCAACAAGGGCAGTTATTATGTCGTCCACTCCTTTGGCTTTCGGGGCAGTCCGTGCAGCCAGGAGGATGCTCTTTGCAAGTGTCTCAAGGACTTCGGATTCAGGATTGAGGATCATATTCAGGTAATTGGAACTTGCAAAGCTTAAGCATTTCGCAGGCTTCGTAAGAAGCCTCATCCATGTCTTACCCTTCTCCATACCTTATTCTCATCCATGTCTTATCCTTCTCCATACCTTATTCTCATCTATGTCTTATCCTTCTCCATATCTTATTCTCATCCATGTCTTTATCCTTCTCCATACCTTATCCTCATTCATGTTTTATCCTTTCCTCTCTTTCTTTTCTTTTTTCTCACTCAAAAACTGAAGGATTCCCCGTTTGCGGGTGCATAAGCTTCTACGCCGATTTCATCCGAAATCCACTGTGCAAAAGCTTCCGTTTTTTCTCCGTGCATTACAAAGACCCTTTCAGTGCCCTTTTTGCAGAAGTTTTTTACGAGCTGTTTAAGTTCCTGATCTCCGCAGTGGGCAGAAAAGTCGTACTGCTCGATTTTGGGCTTGAGGGCAAGGACATCCCCTCCTGTCTCGATGACTCCGTGTTTCAAGGCCAGCCGACCGTTTGTACCTTCGACCTGGTAGCCTGTGAGCAGGATTTTTGATCTCGGGTCTTTGTAAAGCCGGCTCAGATAATACAGTGCAGGCCCCCCGTTCAGCATCCCGGCTGTAGTGACAATGACTGAAGGCTCTTTAAGGACGTACTCCCTATGCCTGTCTTTTACGGAACTCGCACGTCCGAAAGCCCTGTCAAGAAGGTCAGGATTTCTCAGATACTCAGGATATTTTTTGAGGATTTTGTACACCTCTCTGCCCATGCCGTCCACGTAAGCCCTGATTCCGTGGGCGTCAAGCAGCATCAGGATCTCCTGAGTCCTGCCTATTGCAAAGGCAGGGATAAGGGCAGTGCCTCCCCTCTCCAGGGTTTCACGGACAGATTCTATAAACCTTTCTTCGGTCTCTTTCCGCGGGATATGCTCTTCCCCAAAGTACGTACTTTCAAGCACAAGGGTATCAGCCTCAGGAAACTTTTCTGCCCCCGGGACAAGCCTTGTCTCCTGCAGGCTGAAATCTCCTGTATAAAAGAGACTTTCTCCGGATTCGGACTCAAGGTGGATTCCCGAAGCTCCGGGGATATGGCCTGCGTTGTAGAAGCAGGCACTGTACCCGTGAGTTTTGAATGTTTCTCCGTAATCTTTTCGCCAGGTAAGCTGGTTAAGCCTTTGAAGGTCATTTGGGTCAAAAGGAGCTACACCCGAAAGGGTGGTTTCTGCAAGCTTGAGGGTATCTCTCCCGAGAAGGCTGGTAAACTCTGCTGTTGGCGGAGTCATGAAAACTTCAGGGCTCAGGTACATCAGGTTAGGGACAGCCCCGCAGTGGTCCAGATGTCCGTGTGAAACAAGCACTGCTTTCGGTTCGATGTCATTCTGGGGATATTCGGGTACATCTCCAGCCTTTATACCGTAATCAAGCAGAATCTCCCCGTTAACAAGCAAACCCGAACGTCCTACTTCTCTGCATCCGCCTTTAAAGCTAAGCTCCAGAACAAACACTCCTTGAATTTTTTTCATGCCTTAATTTCTCTAATAAGCTTTTCAAAAAGCCATTTGAAATAACTCTGGCTTTACAGACCTTATAAGTTATGATACGACAGCTTAAAACTTAAAGGTACAGTAACTTAAAGGGACTTGAAATATATTCAAAATCAGCAATGAAACGTGGTGTGGTTCTGATCAATTGATTGATATTGTCCCGCATACCCGAAGATCGTATATTTCGGTTTTCTACATCCGTGCCGCGCAGGGTTTTAGCCGGCCCGCCATTAGCTAAGAAAAAACAATAGCTGAAAATGTAACACAACTAAAAGAAACTGAATACTATGGAGAAACGGCCAGCTGGCATGAGAAATGATTCTTTGACCCCACAGACCGTTTTTCAATTTACAGGTAAATATAAGCGCTCCCGCCAGCTTGTCTGGCAGCTCTTCCCAAAAAGAAGAAAGAATTAAAAGGAAAAAAAATTAAAAGGAAAAAAAAATTAAAAGGAAGAAATAAGAAGGAAAATACAGTAAAAAGCAGACTTGAGAAAGAGTATTTTTCAGGTCGAACTTAATTCTGTTTTGTTTTCATTTTGCCGATTTTTTCTGCCGCGTCCAATTTTGTCTATTTCCTGTAGTTTTTAGTTGTTGGTCTTTTTACGTCTTTGTTTGCAAGACCGCTCTCCTGCGTCGAGCTTTCTTCAAAATCTGACTTTAAGGCCGTCTAAGTCGCTTTTAAAATCTCTTTTATGGATTAATCTGGCTCTGCTCCGAAAATCAATCCTGAAAGTTGTGAGTAAATCATAAACCCTCAGCAGGAAACCCGTTAAATCTTTAGATTTAGCGGGTAGTTGACAGTTACTCACTTTTCTACGGTCTCACACACTTATATTTAAAATGAGGTGAGTATATTATTATAGGGCATTTAGAGCTTACACACTTGAATATATTATTTGTTTAGAAATCAGTGAAAGTTATTAGGCCATTATAGGTGTTTTGAGTTCTTTATGCTTGTATTTTACTGCAATTTTTCATGGAAGTTGAATGCGAGTTAAAATCTGTAATGGAGAACAATACATGACAAGCGATTTATACCGAAATATAGTGATTGCAACAGACGGGTCCGCGAATACCCGGAGGGCTATTTCTTACGGTATTGAGATTGCAAAACTTAGCGGAGCCACTGTCCATGCCCTTCACGTAGTAAATACATCCTCTACAATTTCTGAAAATTGGACTGCTGGCAAAGAAACAATTTACAAAATAATGAGGTGTGATGGGGAGAAAGTGGTATCTAAAATTAAGCAGATTGGAGAGGACTCAGGGGTGGAGGTAAGAGAGGTCCTTTTAGATGGATGCCCAAGTGATGAAATTATCAATTTTGCAGAAAATAATAACGTGGACCTGATAGTAATGGGTACACTCGGAAAAACAGGACTCGAAAAATTTCTGATGGGAAGTGTTGCAGAAAAAGTAGTAAGAGGTTCAAAGGTTCCTGTCATGGTCGTCCGGACTGGAAAACAAAGCTGAAACTTTCTGTCAATTACAATTGTCAATTACAATATACACTATTTTTTAGTTTTCCAACTACCAACCACTTTAAGAACAGCATTCGATATACCTGCAAAAACAGCAATAACAATTGACACCTTAAACCAAAATGTCGCTCCACCCTTAGACATAATGCAACATATGGATACACAACTATAAAAAATCAGGTATTATATTATTAGATAGATATTATAGAAGCAGGAGAAAAAAGAAAAGAGAACATGGAGGGGATAAATTTTCTCTTTTCTTATCAAAAGAGTATTTTTTCAATCATTTAAAAAACTTTTGGGAGTTTTTGTTACATTGTCCTGGTGCTCCAGAAACTCAAAACATAGATAAAAAACTTTAAAAGTGTCGTTTAGTTGGTCGGATACTCGGAAAAATACTTAGAGTTCCTTCAAATACTCCGAAAATAGGAACGATTTTAGCTACTTAGATACTTTTTTAGAGCATTTGCATGGAAATTCACAAAGAATACTTGAGAAAATTAAATCCCGTGGGGACAGGAAAGTGTAAAAGAATCAGTTTGTAGCAATAGAAAAACAAATTCAGAAATACCCAGAAAGCTATTTTTTAATTTTCGGATATTCGAGAATGCAAAAAATGGTTTATAGATAAGATGAAAAAGGAAGGCCTGAGTTAAATATCCTCTTTTTATTTTCCTTTTCCTTTCTTATCTTGTTTCTTATCTTGTTTCTTATCTGGTTCTTTTATTTTGTCTTTTGATTCCTTAACTTCCTCAACTGGTTTTTTAATTTTGTCGTTCGTTTCCTTATCCATCTTTTCGCGTTTTGCTGCCTTTTGTTTCTTGGTTGCCAAGTTATAAACCTCTGGTTATCTTTTTTACAAATTAATAATTATAAAACAGTTAGGTACTATAAATAGTTTCATCTTTTGTTCAATCCGTTCTCCGAGTTTTCTGTATTCTCTTCAAATTGTATGGGAAAAAGTAAGTTTCACATATTTGCTGAAAGTTTAGAGAATCGAAAAAGGGCAAATTTCATACAGAATCCGGCAAAATAAGGCAGTGTGACATACAGGAGCATACATTTCAGGATAAGGAAGTATCACAGGAACAAAAGGCAAGAATCGAAGACCTGAAAACTCAGATCCAGGCACTTTATGATCAGCTGCACACCAAGGATGAGCAGATAGAAAAGCTAAATGAGAATATTCATAAGCAGGCGGTTCATATTCAGAGCTTGATACAGGATAACAACAGGTTAAATATTAAACTGCTTCCGGAGAATGCGGAAAGTAATAAGACATGTGGGAGTATTGGTAAGAAAAATATTTAACGATATTCAACATTTAAAAAAATATGATGAGTTCTGTTATAAGCTCGTCTGCTGTAGGTTCCTCTAACCAAATCATACCGGGGTCACTTATTGTATTAACTCTCGTCTTCATTTTGACATTCTGCGTATTCTATTTGTTTTACAGTAAAAGAAGAAAATGAAATTGTATAGGTTAACAATAAAATTTTTATTTGAGCTCGTCCCAAAACCAATTTCATTCTTAAATCAGTAAAGTTTCAGAACTGTTTTTCATGATCAGAAACTCGATTGATTATTCCAAATTCAGGATTCTGAGAAATTATTTTGAGTTTTAGGGTGAGTTCTAAAAAATAAATAAAAATAAAAAAGCCTATTTGAGGACCGTTTTCACAAGTCCTCAACTGTGCTGCCGCATGAAATCTGCCAGTTCTTAATCTTCTTTACGGTGACCTTTATAAGCTTCGCAAGCTCAATTGCATCGGCTTCTATCAGGGCTTCTATGCTGTTTATTCCTGCTTCTTCGAGTTTTCCTGCGGTTGCTTTTCCCACGCCTTCGATATCCTTGATGGATTTCGGTCTTTCCTTTTTCGGCTGCTGGGCCTGCTCTTCCTTCTGGGTTTTCTGCCACTCGATGAAATTACACTGCGGGCAGCCAAGGTCCCAGGCTCGTTTTCCCTGATTGATTATGCGGATATGGTGCAGCCCGTGAGTCTCGCAGGACTTATCGGTGACAATGATCTGCCCGCTCTTTGGCAGGGGCAGGGAGAAAGTGCAATTAGGGTAATTGCTGCAGCCTATGAAACGGCTTCCCCTCTTCGAACGACGGATCATCAGGTCGTTTCCGCATGCTGAGCAGGTGCCTATTATTTTATCTTCCCTGAGGCCTGCCTGCAGGGACTCTATGATATTATCCCTGTTTTTGTCGAGTTCCGAAAAGACCTGCTTCAGAATCTCCCGGGACTCTTCAAGGACAGCCTCCTCCTTGATTTTGCCCTCTGCAATCAGGTCCATATTTTCTTCAAGCAGCTTTGTCATGTCCGGTTTTGTAATCGTAGGGGAATACTTCTCAAGGGTATCCATTACGGCAAAAGAAGTATTTGTGGGCTGTACCGGGTTTCCGTGGATATAAGCCCTGGAATAAAGCTTACTTATGATCTCGTGTCTGGTAGCCTTTGTGCCGAGCCCCAGCTCTTCCATTATATTGATTAGCCTGCCCTGCCCGTAACGTCCAGGAGGCTGGGTTTCCTTGTCCAGCATCTCTTTCTTTATTACTTTCAGGGAATCTCCTTCCCTGAGTTCCGGAAACAGCCTGTCTTCAGGGGCATTGTAGGGATAATACCAGCGCCAGCCGTGTTCCAGCAGCCTTGCTCCGTTTGCCCTGAACTCTTCCTCCTCGATATCGAGTCTCAGGCGCAGAGTCTCCCAGGTGCTCGGTCCGGCAAAGGTTGCAAAAAAGCGCCTGACCACAAGCTCGTAGACCTTCCATTCCTCTTCTTTCAGGTCAGTTTTCTTTGCAAGGGATGCCGGATAGATAGGAGGGTGGTCTGTTGTTTCTTTTTTCCCGCGCGTGGGGACAAGTTCGGCTTTCTCAAGCAGGGCGTTTGCATACTCCTTAAAAGGCCCTTCCTTAAAAATCTCAATTTGAGCCCTCAAATCCAGAGTATCGGGATAAACCGTATTGTCTGTCCTTGGGTATGAAATGTATCCGTTAGTATAAAGGGATTCAGCTATGCGCATAGCATTTGAGGGGCTGAGCCCTATAGAGTTTGCCGCGTTGATAAAGCCTGTAGTATTAAATGGGGTAGGGGGCTGGTCGACCTTTGTCCCTTTTTCTATTTCCTTTACTTCCGCTTTTTTCCCCAGTTTTTTGAACACCTTTGCAGCTTCCTCTTTGTCCAGGAAGCGGCGAGTTGAGTGCTGGGCGGAAAAGGTTTCTTTTGATGCGGTTTCAAGTTCAGCGTGGATCTCCCAGTAAGGAGTCGGGACAAATAGATTCCTTTCCTTTTCCCTGTCAACAATAAGTGAGAGGGTCGGCGACTGCACCCTTCCTACCGAGAGGAACATTTTCCCAAGCCTGCCAGCTGACAGGGAAATATAACGGGTAAGGGCTGCGCCCCAGACCAGGTCAATGACCTGCCTTGAATGCCCGGCATCTGCAAGATTAAAATCAACATTTGTGGGATTTGCAAAAGCGGCTTCGATTGCTTTCGGGGTTATTGCACTGTAGCGGACCCTGTCAAAAGGGATATCCGGATTTACCTTTTTTATGATATTGAGGGCTTCGACTCCTATCAGTTCTCCTTCCCGGTCGTAGTCAGTTCCAATCGTGACCCTTTCTGCTTCTTTTCCCAGGCTCTTTAAAGCAGTCACTATCTTCCGGTTAATTGGAGTTGTTGTAATCTCGGCGTCGACCAGGGCTCTGGCATCAACTTTCTGCCAGTTGTTATACTCTTTTGGAAAATCTATCCCGACAATATGGCCGGAAAGCCCTACCACTGCAGTCTCCTGCCTGGTTTCGCCGGATCCGATCTCGTACCGGTATACATCTACTCCGCTGACTCTTTCCTTCTTAGGACTTTTTGGAGCCAGAATCGCAGCTATCCTCCTTGCTGCTATATTTTTTTCCGTTACGATAAGGTGCATTTAAAACTCCGGTATAACTTTTCTTGTAAGTACAGCTTTCATTACATTTTGTGGAGGAATGCTGGCGTACCCCTAAATTTATGCCAGTCTGAGTCGAAGCCTGCCTCCTAATTCTTGAAGTTTCCTTTTGCAATATATATTTTTGGATCAAATCTCTAAATATTCTGATATCCGTAATTATAATCAGGTTCAGGTATTCCTGATTTACCTGTTTTTCCTTTTTACCTGACTATTTTTACTCCGAATTTTTACTTAAGGTTTTCACACTTCTTCTCTATATCTCTTCTCTATACCTCTTCTCTATTTTTCTTTATTCCCTTCTTCAATGAGTCTGAAAGCAAGTTCTACAGCCTCCAGCGGGCTTTTTGCGCTCTCTGTGCCTTCGATTTTCCATCCGGACTCAAGCAATACCACAGGCTTTCCCATCTTCAGGCCAAGAGCTATTTCCGAAAGAGTCCCATATTCCCCGGAAATCGCAATAAGAGCATCCGAGGACTGGGATATAAGGGCGTTTCTGGCATGCCCCATTCCGCTGAGAATGGCTATATCTATCCAGGGATTTGCTTCCTCCCGAAGTGCTCCGGGCAAAATTCCCAGGGTTATTCCTCCTTCCAGTTTTGCTCCACACGCTGCTGCTTCCATTACTCCTCCAAGGCCTCCGCAAAGAAGAACAGCTCCCCTTTTTGCAATCTCTTTTCCCACAGCTTCTGCAAGGGCTCTGGTCTCACTGCTGCAGGTCCCGGCTCCTATAACTCCGATCTGCTTTCTTACTGACGTTTTCACTATAGATAACTCCTTTTAGCCCTTTTAGTCCTTTTAGCCCTTTTAATTGAAATCCGGTCAGATTGCGCTCCTTTATTTGAGTGGCTTCGGGATAATTGCTTTTCTCTCCGGGATAATTACCTTTCTCTTTTGCCTTTCTCTTAAATGTAGCCGCCTTCAGATGTAATGGCTCTGCATTTCCACAATTTCAGTGCTGTTTTTTGCGGTTGAATACTCTTCAAGCGGTTCCCTGTTCAGTTCAAGGAAGCTGTGCCCCCAGTTAAACTTGGACATGACTTTTTCGGCCTGCTCTTTATATCCAAAAATGTACAGGGATGCTGCAAATGCCTCTGCAGAATTGAGTTTGAAGGGCCTTCCGAAGTTCACAGGATTGCCTGCAAGCAAATAGGGAAGAGCTCTGTGTTCAAGGTTCAGCTTTTCCAGTTCAGGAAAAACCCTTTCGACTTCTTCCCAGGAGCAGTCAAGTACAATAATCCCCTTTCCGGGGTTATCGGCAGGAGATAGGGCCTTTTCTGCCATAGGGTCGAGCAGAATCGCTGAACGAGGCAGCCTTGAAATCCTATCGTACATATGGGCAAGGTCAAAGCGAGCCATTTTTCTTCCTGTGCACTTTTTCGGGTCACACTGCCCGGCATGGTATATATAAAGGGGAATATCCCGGTTTTTTGTCGGATTCATCACTGATCCTCTGGAATATGGGATTCTATTTAAACAGTTTCCTTGTTACTTGTTTCTTTGTTTACCTGTTTTTCTCTTTTATATGTTTCTTTGTTTACCTATTTTTCTCTTTTATATGTTTTCTTGTTTACCTGTTTTTCTCATTTTCTTTGTGTGTGGGTACCGAGCCTTTATTCCCGGATAAAAGAGCCTTTATTTTGAGATTTAATAATAAGTTTGTTTATATCTGATGATTTGTATATAATTATACATATCACTGCTTCGTCTTCTGTCGAATGGGGAAAGGGGATTAATCTTAATCTTGATATTGAAATTAGCATTGAAATTAACATTGAAATTAGCATTGAAATTAACATTGAAATTAACATTGAAATTAACATTGAATTTGAGATCCCAAAAGAATCCTGTCTTCATATGCTGCAGTGATAAATGAATAGTTTATTTCAGCCTGCGTCATATCCGGGCTTTCAATGATGGAATTAGATGCACTCAATCAGTACCTTTTACAACGAGATTATTTGGGATTAATTTAAGGGTAAGCTGTACAGATGTGAATTTCATTAATGAACTGCCCCGGAAAGAAGAAATTGATCTTCTTTGTGGAGGGGGAAGGCTATCTTTTCTTTGACTCTGGCTATTCCTGAGTGTGCCGGAAATTATCCTGAAACAGGAATTTCCTGCTCAGGATGAGTGATGTCTCTTTAGCTGTGCTCACACCTGTATTCTGATAGCGGGAATTATCGGTTGAAGCACTGAATAAATTGGGGAGATAAATTATATGGAACAACCAATTGATGTTATAGAACAGCCAATTGATGCTGGTAAAGGGATGGGGTATGAAATACTGCAGGCACCCTGGTGGGTGGTTCTTCTGGAAGGGATTTTCGCTATTATTATTGGCTTATTTCTGTTATACAGACCTGCAGTAACCACTATCTTTCTCTTACAGGTCCTGGGCCTTTTCTGGCTGGCAGGCGGAATTCTTTCCGTTTTAGGGGCGTTTATATTTTCGGGAAATAGGTTGTGGAAACTGCTTTCAGGTATCCTGAGCATTATTGCAGGAATCGCTATACTGATTTACCCTATTCTCAGTCCATTCATAGTTCTCACATTCTTCGTTATTTTCATAGGGGCATGGGCTATTATCAATGGGGCTGTGAAACTTGTCTGGGGACTTAAGGGAGGAGGATGGGGAATGGGAATCCTTGGTATCCTGACCATAATTCTCGGCATACTCCTTCTAACCAACTCTCTGGCAGGAGCCCTGTTTCTCCCGTGGATATTCGGATTTTTCCTTATTGTCGGGGGAATGGGGGCAGTCATCGGAGGACTAAAAATGCGGACCTGAAGAAGGAGTTTTCGAGACAAAAACAAGGAGACAAAGATAAGGAGACAGGAATATGGAAAGACCTATCGGTGTTACTATTCTGACCTTTGTGGCTGTGATTCTGGCGTTTTTAAACGGTATTGTAATGCTCCGGTTTCTTGGATTTTTACCCTTTTTAGGGCCTCTGGATATCCGTATTTTTAACCTATGGTATGCACTATTGTACGGCCTGCTCGCTTATATATGGGTGTGGCTGGCTCAGATGCTCTGGCAGGTAGATCCGCAGGCCTGGATGTTTCTGGCTGTGATTACCGTCTTTAACCTGTGCGTGGATTTCGTGCTGCTGGTTACCGGAGGGTCATGGTATGACGTTAACGTTTCAGTTATTCTGAACTCCCTTATTCTCATCTATATTATGCTGCCGGGGGTGAGGGGAGCATTCGGGCACGATTAAACATATTCAACTGACAATAAACGATAATGATCCAAAAAATGGAAAGGAGCTTCGGATTTCTTTTTCTTCCTTTTTGCTATGCCCATCGCGTTATGAAGAATATCTTAGCCGGTGAGGAACGATAGTAGATCTATCAATTGATAGTAGATCTTAGTAGATCTATCAGTTGATAGTAGATCTACCAGTTTTTTGGGTAGAACTGCCATGAAGAAGTATCTTTTCCAGGGTATAATCAGGCTGCCCTTATTATTCCAGTTCCGAAGTGGTTACTGTGGAAAAGAAGATTGTACTTGTTGCACTCACGCTTGCAATGTTCGTGCTCGTTATTGATACGACTATTATGAACGTCTCGATTTCGACACTTATCAGTGACTTCAATACGGACGTAACCACAGTCCAGGCTGCCATTACCCTGTATGCACTTGTGATGGCATCCCTGATGATCACCGGAGGGAAGATAGGGGATATCGTCGGGAGAAAACGGGCATTCAGGCTTGGACTGGTGATATACGGGGTGGGTTCGTTCCTGACGTCAATCAGCCCGACAATAGCTGTACTGTTTGTGGGGTGGTCGATCCTTGAAGGGCTTGGGGCAACCCTTGTCATGCCCGCTATCCAGACGCTTGTGACCTCGAACTACAGTGGGAAGGACCGTGCCATGGCTTATGGGATACTGGGGGGAGTCGTTGCAAGCGGAATTGCCCTTGGACCTATCATAGGAGGCTGGCTGACAACTGCATACACCTGGAGACTTGCCTTTGCCGGAGAGGTTGTGATCGTGCTCATTGTCCTGGCTTTAAGCCGCTACATCCTGGATGCACCCCTTGAGGCCGACGAAAAGCCAAAGCTGGATATAGTTGGGTCTATCCTCTCCGCACTGGGGATGGGTTTTATCGTTTTTGGCATATTGCTGGCAGGGACTTATGGCTGGTGGAATGCACGCCAGACTTTCTCCATAGCGGGGATTGATATTTCCCCGTTCGGTCTTTCCCCCACTCCGTTGTTCATTGCAACAGGAGGCGTTATCCTGCTGGGCTTTGCCGCCTGGGAACGCCATATCATTACCAGCGGAGGAATGCCGCTCGTAAGGCTCGACGTGCTCAGGGACCGCAGGGTCACATCGGGAATCCTCATCCAGCTGGTCCAGACCCTCCTTTTTGGAGGTTTCCTGTTCAGCATGGCCCTCTTCCTTCAGATCGTCCTGGGCTTAAACGCGATTCAGACCGGCTTTGTCTACCTGCCTCTTTCCATACCGCTTTTGATTGCTTCTCTAACGGCATCCCGGCTCTCCATCTTCATTGCCCCGAAGCGCATCATCCAGGCCGGACTGATCATACTTCTCGCAGGGCTTTTCCTGGCTATTGCAACCATTGACGTGGAGGTCAGAGGGCCTGGCCTTATGACCGGCTTTGCCCTGATTGGGATAGGCGGGGGGCTTATAGCGTCCCAGGTAATGAACCTCGTGCTTTCCCAGGTGGTTCCCGAAAGGACGAGTGAGACGGCTGCCCTGATGGGCACTTCCCAGAACCTGGGCATGGCCATCGGGACTGCCCTGATGGGATCTCTCCTGGTTGCAGGCCTGGCAGTAGGAGCCATTACCTTAATCGATGACAGTACTACCATTCCGGAAGACCTCAAGCCCGACCTGGTATCTGCGGTAGAGGAGAATGTGCAATTTTTGAGCGATGAAGAACTGCAGGCTGCCCTGGAAGGTGTCCCCCCTGACCTTGCAGAGGAAATCCTGAGGATTAACGAAATCGCCCGTATTCAGGGGATAAGAACTACCCTCCTGGGGCTGGTGATTATAACAATATTCGGCATAATCATCTCGATCTTCCTGCCGCCAGAAATTCTGGTCCCTCCTAAATGAGCCCGTTTATACTGGAACTATAATATTGCTGAAGAAAAACTATATATCCATAGCTTTTGCAGTAAAACTGATGAGTTCATCTCTGGTCACAGTTCTTCTGTCTTCAAGGAAGACAGATCTGTTTTTATTTCTAAAAGAGAAGCCCAGGACCATCGAAGAAATCAACTCCAAACTTGGCACCAACCCGGCTGCGATTCTGCTCCAGCTCAAAAGGTTAAATGAAAACGGGCTTGTTGTTCAGGAAGACAGGGTATACAGCCTCTCCCTTCCGGGAAAAATCCTTGTTCGAAGAATGGAATCGCTTATTAAAGCTTTCAGGCTGCTTGAGGACGATTACGATTACTGGCCAGGCGTTAAGCCCGGTGGAATTTCCCCCGTATTTTTTAAGCTAATGGAAGAACTTATGGCATATTTCCCTTCCCGCTATTACGGCGATGATGCTTCTTCAATGTATAAGGAAGTGACTGAAGCTTTTTGCAGCTCGAAACAGATTTTCCTTATTATTTCATACCCTGATCTTAGCTATCCGGCCATCTGTGCAGAGCATGCAAAAAAAGGGCTGAAGGTATCGGTCATACTTACTCAACTGATATTTGAAAAATTCGCAGAAGAGTTTAAAGAAGAAATTGATACACTGCTTCTTTTTGAAAACTCTGACATATATGTCCTGGATAACGATATTACTCCTCCTACCGTTGCTGTAACTGATACAATGGTCCTTACATACTTTTCATCAGGGAAAAACGATGGAAATGAGGACAACAGTATGATTATTTTCGGGGAAAAAGCCGTGCGGTGGGGTCAGGAACTTTTTGAACACTTCAGGGTGCTGGCCGAACCTCTGGTGCCTGAGCCATCAGACCAGTTATATCTTGAAGCCAGCAGGGGAGAAGGTTCGGATGACAAAAGCCTTTCTAAAAGCACCTGTCCCACCCAAGTTTAGCTTAAGGGAGCATGAGTTTTGTCTCGCTTCGCTCAAGCAGACTATAATATCTATCTGAGCTTTACAACCATATTCACTGTATCGTGTCGATCTTATCCCGCTCGACGCAGGAGAGCGGTCTTGCCCAAAAATAAAATGAAAAAAAGAGGGTGAAAAGAGAAGCCAGAAACAAAAAGCGACAAAAAAGGAAAAAGTAGAATTTACAAAGCCTGTGATGGTGAAAAATAGACATCTGAATTAAGTAATACTGAAATTCACTTTTTGCAGATCTTTTTTATTTCTCTCTTTTTTGGGAAGGGCCGCCAGACAAGCTGGCGGAGGCGCTTATATTTTCTGAGAATTAAAAAGCGGTTTCAGGGTGCAGAGAAAGTATTTCTCAGGTCTTGGCCGGGAGAGCCGGTACAACCTGAGACAACTTGAGAAAACCTGTGCAGACCGGGAAGAATGTACTGCCTAAGATACATCACTTTAGGACTGCACCACTTTAGAGAGCTGGTTTTACTTCTGCATCCCTTCAAGCACTTTCTCAGCTTTTTCTCTTACCTCTGCAAAAATATCTTTCCCTTTTGTATCGATTCCTACAATGAGCGGCCCGAACTCCTGCACTCTGAGCACCCAGACAGCTTCAGGCATTCCAAGGTCAAGCCAGTGGACGGTTTTCACCTCTTTTATCAGTTCGGCGGCAAGGGCTGCACAGCCTCCTGTATATGCAAGGTAGACACATCTGTCTTTTAGTGCAGAGGCAACGCCTTTCATTCCGCCTTTTCCGATAACTGCCCGAACATTGTGGGCTTTCAGGAGAGGAGGGGTCATTTTTGACATCCTGCCGCTGGTTGTGGGGCCTGCGGAGACAACTCTCCATTCCTCCTTCTCTCCTTTCACGGTCTGCTGCATAAGGGGGCCGCAGTGATAGACTACTGCACCTTCGAGGGAGAAAGGAAGTTCTTCTCCTTTTTCATTCATCTCAAGAATTCTTGCGTGGGCTTCGTCCCGGGCTGTCAGGATCTCTCCTGAGATATATACTATGTCTCCGGCGTTGAGGTTCTCAATATCCTCTATCTTCAGTGGGGTCTGCAGGTGATGCTCCATTATTCCTCCCCCCCGAACACGACTGAAGCATGCCGGTTCGCCCAGCACTGGATATTTATGGCAACAGGAAGGGAAGCCGTATGGCAGTGTGCGGTTTTCACGTGTACGGCAAGGGCGGTTGTGCTGCCTCCCAGGCCCATACAGCCAATCCCGAGAGCGTTTACCGCTTCAAGGATTTCTTTTTCGAAGCTGCTCATCCGGGTGTCGAGAGGCTCAAGAAGGGCTTCTTTTGCAAGCCTGGCGGCTTTGTCAAAGGAACCTCCTATCCCCACTCCAAGAGTCAGGGGGGGACAGGGCATCCCGCCTGCGTTAATCACTGTTTCGAGCACGAAGTTTTTGATACTACCAACCTCGGTGGGATTCAGCATCCTGAGTGCGCTCATGTTTTCCGAGCCTGCACCTTTCGGAGCAACCGTGATTCTTAATTGCTTTCCGGGAACAAGTTTCCAGTGGATGTCCGGAATTCCGACTCCTGTATTGTCCCCGCTGTTCTTGCGGGTAAGGGGGTCCACGGCATTAGGACGGAGAGGAATCTCGGCTGTTGCAAGGACAACTGCTTCCCTGATCGCAGCTTCCAGGTCAAAGCCAGGATGAAACTCGGACCCGAGCTCGGCAAAAAAGATCTGGATGCCTGTGTCCTGGCACATGGGAACCCCATGCTTTTTTGCAATCTCAATGTTTTTCAGGATTGCCTGGAGCTGGGACTTTGCAACCGGGCTTTCTTCCCGGGCTTCGGCGTTCCTGAGGGCGTCAACCACATCGGCAGGAAGCTCGATTTCCGCTTTTCTGAGAAGGTCTGCAATAGACCGGATGAAGGTTTCACGGTTAATTTTTGAAGACAAAAGACCACCATGGAAAGGAAATAATTTCTTTAATTTGATGGATAAACATGAATGCAGGTAATGAATGTATGTATGTAATGGAGCTAGTGAGGCATTAAATAAGCTAGTAAGGTCCTTAAGGGCTATAATATCTGGAAGGTCTTTTGCATTTAATGTTTAAATATCGAGCGCCCGGGTATTCAGAACTGTTTCCACTTATTTGCATGAGCTGGGTTGGTATTTTGACTTAATATAGGGGCGAATAAAGAAGCATTTATGTAAGAAGTATTATGGGAAAAATAAAGTAGTGACACCTCCTGTATCGAAAGTATCAAGTTCTTCCCTCGTAACAAAACGTTCATTCTTCTCTGAAAATGTGTGTTACTTTCTCGCCTGATGATTTATTGCTCTCTTTGGAATTAGAAATGTATCTCTACTGCCGGT
Source organism: Methanosarcina sp. 1.H.A.2.2 (assembly GCF_000979975.1). Classification (NCBI taxonomy): domain Archaea; kingdom Methanobacteriati; phylum Methanobacteriota; class Methanomicrobia; order Methanosarcinales; family Methanosarcinaceae; genus Methanosarcina; species Methanosarcina sp. 1.H.A.2.2. The sequence continues at coordinate 27,837 of NZ_JJQL01000078.1, read as the reverse complement.
GATTGGTTGTTTTCTTCATTACTTTCTTCAACGCGACAATAAGCAGGCTTAAATTCATCCTCGCTGCAGCTGTCTGCCACAGCTGTTAAAGAGACTGTTTCACCATCCAATGACACCCTGAAAAGAACATCCCCGTTGAAAGTTATTTGTTCCCCTGGAGCAAGTGGAGCATCTGTATAAGGATACCAGATACTGCTTTCTCCAGGAACCCTGAAAGCTACCGAGTAAGTGCCCGACAAGTTGGTGTATTCTGTTGATATTTTAAAGATGTCAGCAGCCTCATCGCCCTGATTCCTTACTGTTACACTTATGGGTACTGCGAGATAATAATCATTTTCTTCTACTTCAGTGGTCGCATCCCCTGTGACCTCCAGAAAAGCCACAAGGTCGGGCCCTTCCGTCTCTTCCGAATATACCGTAAGGTTTACTGTCCCTTCTTCAGCCCCTACATTCGAGTTAATTTCGAAAGTTGCCGTGTACTGCCCGGGATCCAGATCACTCGAATCCACGCTGAAGGTAACAGTCCCCAAATTTATCCCAGCATCTGGATTTATCGATATCCATGAAGACCAGTCGGGGTCAAGGACAATATTCCACTTAAGGTCGCCCCCTCCTTCATTCGATATGTAGAATTCCTCTGAGTCCGATTCCCCCTCAAGCAAATTGAAATTAAAGGATAGCGGGTCCGGATCTACAGCTAAAATAGGGTCTTCTTTGTCCTCTCCTTCTCGCAGCACGTTTAGATATATTATGCATTCTTCATTCTCTGCGTTTGATTCTATTGTAATAGTTCCTTCGTATTCTTCCCCCGGGCTCAGGTCATCTGTGTCTACTGTGACAGTCACAGTGCCTGAATTTATCCCCCTTTCGGGGCTCAGGGTTATCCATGATTCATCGGCACTTGCTTCCCACTCGAGCATTCCCCCTCCGTCATTTGATATCCTAAGTTCTTCTTCGCCAGATTCTCCCTCTTCCAATTCAAAACCAATGGAAAGAGGATCTACAGCCAGGACAGGAGGCTGACTTCCCACTACCAGTCTCATCGGACACTGTTCGGTTCCTGCATTCGATTCTATTGTAATGGTCCCTTCATATGTCCCCGGTTCAAGTCCTTCTGTATTGGCTGTAACGGTTAATGTGTCGGAATTTGTCCCGCTTTCCCGGCTCAAGGATATCCATGGACATTCAGGGCCTGGACTTATATGCCATTCAAGGGTTCCACTCCCTTCTTTTGAGATCTGTAATTCCCTGGAAGCTACTTCTCCCTCTGCCAGATAGAATTCGATGGAATGAGGATTTACGATCATTCCCGGATACTCGCTTCCCACCACAAGATTGACCTGGCACTGTTCGGTTCCTGCAGACGATTCTATGGTAATAGTCCCTTCATAAGTTCCTTCTTCCATATCCTCTGCATCAACCAGAACGATAACACTACCCTCATTTGCTCCTCTTTCTGGGTTCAGGGATATCCACGGCTGGTCCGAGCTTGCTGTCCATAAAAGAACCCCGCCTCCGGTGTTTGATACATGGAACTGGTCTGAGTCGGATTCTCCTTCATTAAGATCAAAGTTAAGATCGCCCGGAGCCATTGATAGTGAGGGCATGATAAAAAGAGCTATGGCAGCCGTAAGGGGGAATATAATAAGTATTGCGATTTTTACCGGAAGGGGTATGTTTTTTAAAGAAAGTGCCGCTCTAGCTAAAAAAGATACTTTAGTTTCAAGGGAGCTTTCCAGGACTGTACTTATTTCTTCTATTGCTTTCTCGGCAGTTATGTTGCCCTCAAGAATTTCTCTGGATATCTCTTCAGAGGCTTCTTTGAACCGGGTGGCTTTCTCTGAGTCGGTCAACTTCTTAAGCTGGCTTTCTAACCTTTTGATTTCGGTTTCACTCAGATCCTTTCTTTTACTTTTTATGGCTTTTTTAATTGCTTCTCTGGTTAGCTCCTGGGTATACTTTTGCGTTATTTCTTTTGCCAGGTCTTTAACTGGTTCTTTGATTTCTTCATGATCCTGAGTATCCCCCATAATCTCCCCTCACCAAATCAGATGGATATCTTGTTTAGACAGATCTGTTTTGCCTGGCAGTTTCCTGGATTTTTTCGCTGCAACTTTCAACGTTTTCAGTCATACATTCGGATATTGCTTCCAGCATTCCATCGAATAAAACAAGTGAAACAAAGTTTTGTGGCAGGTTTTTTCTGACATCCTGCTTTATTTCGTTTGCTTTGTCATTGCAAATTTTCTTGATATTCAGGGCCCGTATTAAATCCAGTTCTGCTTCGGGAATCCCTTCGCTTTCTTCTTTTATTTCATTCAATATTCTTTCACAGATCATGTCTCCCCTGTGTTCCAAAATCGGGCACATCTCCTTTTTTACCTGGTCCTTTACCTGATTTTTTGTAGTCTCACAAGCCACTTCTTCCACTATTTCTCCTATCTTTTTTTCACGTATGTTCATAACGTTCAGAAATCTAATCTCAAAACATTCATCCAGTCCCCTCAGTATCCCGTTTTTAACTCCTTCTTTGACCCCTTCTTCGACCCCTTTCATTATGGCAGAGACGATTTCATCTTTTATTAACTCATAATTATTTAGGCACAGTTCATCGATGTTCTCCTTTACTCCGGTTTCCACGTTTGAATTTTCTTTCTCCCCCATACCCCTTACCTCTTTTAAATATAAGATATAAATTTTTTAAATTCCAAGTAAATGCTTAAAAGTCTTTTAACCGCTTGATTAAATCCAGTTATTTTTATATTAATGATTATAATAATATACTCTCTTGAGGGTAGCAGAAAAATTGTTCAGAAAAAAAGTAGCTGAAAAAAGTGGCTGAAAAAAGTGGCTGAAAAATTTGGCTGAAAAATTGGCTGAAAAAAAGTAGCTGATCAGTAAAAGGAAAATGAAATAAATATCAATAGGTTCTGTTATTGCCATACGGGAGAGTCAAAATAAGTTTATGCAGGAGAGGGATTTGAATCCCTGAATTTCTGCATTAACAGATCTTTTTTACAAACAGATCTTTTTTACAAGTAGATCCCGTTTTTTTCGGAAATTCAATGCCGGGATTCAGATCCAGCCCTTTTCAATCCAGTAATCGCAGTTGTGCGTCCAGTTGGCTTTGTTGGCAAGGATGACATATTTGAAGTGTTCTCTGAATGCTTCATGTGCAGCCTCCTGTTCAGGGTATTGCCTCTTCTCTTTTATCGCTTCAGCAAGGTCTTTACCCATTTCACGCGATTTTTCAATTGCTGCTTCCATTGCTTCGGGACCCCGTGCTACTGAACAGCCCACTCCTCCGATAGAGTTCCCTCCACAGTGTACCATAAAATTATCTATAATGCCAAGGACAAAATCGAGCTCGTCACTGCCTGCAGTTGTTAAGGAAAGGCTGTATTTCCCGTCAAAGAGCTGCTCATGAATAACAAGCGGACTTCTATCAAAGACTGTCTTGAGCTGGGCTGTCACATTTGTTATGTAGTTCGGGCTGCTCCAGATTATGCCGTCTGCATCCAGAAGCTTTTCCAGCACACCGTTATAGTCGTCTTTTATTGAGCATACGCCAGTTTCATAACAGGAATCGCATGCTGTGCAGTATTTGATTTTCATCTTTGCAACGTCGATAGACTCGACTTCAGCGCCTGCTTTTGCGGCTCCATCAAGAGCTGCATCCAGCAGTTTTAAGGTATTACTGTTCTTGCCTCTTGGGCTTGATGATATCCCGACTATCTTCATAGTTTCCCTCTCTGAATTATTACAATTTTTTTCAAAAATAACAGTACTGTATTCAATTAAAACTTTATTGTACTCTTTGGTTAGGGAAATTACGAAGATACAGAAAGAGGATAATAGGGAAGCTTTTGAATGTACTCAAAAATCTTTATTTAATAATATTTTGTTACATGCCTATTGCTCTCCTTTTTATTAGGTCTTCCTGTACTCGGTCAAGATGAAGATTCCATATTTTAAGCGGATAGATTCCTTCGGCTGGAGGATACTTTTCAATATCATGCCCGCTGGTCTGTTATATTGGAGATGCAGAAACAGTGTAAGTCCATTCCAAAAAATTAAAAGTTGTAAACTGAATAAACGGATGAAATGTATTGATGGATTTTCAACCCCTACTCAACAGTGAAGAGTCAACAGTATTTACACAAAAGATATAAAAAGTTCTGTCCTAAGGAGCAGAAGATTACATTTCAAGGAAGAGGTCACTGTATTTTTTAAAAATCATTATTATAAAATAATGAAAAAAATTAAAAAGTTTTATATTCTACACTCTCATTATTTGGATTCATGGAAGAAAATGAGGGTGTTTTTCAGGATAATCAGGTTGTGAAATTGACTGGAATAAACGAAAGCGTTTTTTGCCGATCCTGCGGGAAGCAAATCAGGTCCGATGCCGAAATTTGCCCGCATTGTGGAGTGAGACAAAAAAATAATTCTCCGACTCTCTCTCCAAAAAATCCTGGTTTTGCGGCGGTGGCCTCGTTCCTGTTTGCGGGGTTGGGACAAATCTACAATGGGGAATTTGTAAAAGGATTTTTATTTATAGGTGTCCAGGTAATTAATTTATTTCTAATGATTCTTGTCGTGGGATTTTTCACGTACCCGATTGTTTGGGCAATTGGAATCTACGATGCCTACAAGACTGCTGAAAAGATCAATGCAGGAATCGCAGAAGCCTGAATCGGCTGATTTTTTTATATTATACATTTATTACTCAGGGAGCGTGGAGGGTCAAGAATACCTGGCCCTTCACAAGCTGTCCGACAATTACTATAAGTAATAACTTAATTCCTTTTCTTTTGATTTAAAGGCTTTATATGTCTTATTTTTTACATCTTTTTTCCCTGAAATTGAATTGTCGGACAGCTTCTTCAGAATACACACGGATTGATTGCTAAATTTAGTTTAGGAGTTAGTTCACTTGGTCTAACAGCACCTCAAATATGAAACTATTATAATGTACAATATTATATTCATAGACCGTTCATTCATCAACTGTTAGCAGAATCCCAAAATAATTGGAAACGTAAGGAAAGCGAACTGTTTATTAACCCTGATCCCTAACACACTACAGATATTCTTCCTGAGCAAAGTCGAGGGTTTTGGCTAAGCAGAAAAATAGATCAACGGAACGATAATAACATGTTTGAACAAACTTTTAAAAACGTCGATGACACTCTTCGTAAAGATGCCGGTTGCAGTAGCGAACTTGATTACGTAGAGCAGACTTCGTGGATTCTTTTTTTGAAATATCTGGACGATCTTGAAAAAGATAACAAAGATAAGGCAGAGCTGAAGGGTGAGGTTTATACAGACATTATCAGTCCGGAGTATAAATGGGAAGCATGGGCAGTTCCCAAAGACAAAGACGGTAAAATTGACCATCAAAAAGAGCTTACCGGCGGCGATCTTGAAGATTTTGTAAACCTCAAGCTGTTCCCCTACCTGAAAAAGTTCAAAGTCGATGCCGAGAGTGCGGATACTATTGAGTACAAAATCGGGGAGATCTTCAGCGAGTTGAGAAATAAGATTCAGAGCGGTTACAACCTTCGTGAAGTCCTGAATAAGGTTGATGAACTCCACTTCCGTTCCCAGACCGAGAAGCATGAGATGTCGCACCTATACGAGGACAAAATCAAGAACATGGGCAATGCAGGCCGAAATGGCGGCGAATACTACACTCCCCGCCCTCTTATCAAAACTATTGTGAAGGTGGTTTCTCCCTCTATCGGCAACAAGGTGTATGATGGGGCTGTGGGTTCAGCCGGTTTTCTGGTGGAATCTTTTGAATACATGAAAGAGAGCAAGGACCTGACCACCAGAGATATGGAGATTCTCCAGAAAGAAACATTCTATGGTAAAGAGAAGAAGTCGCTTGCCTACATTATCGGCATAATGAACATGATTCTACACGGCATCGAAGCTCCCAATATTGTGCACACCAATACCCTTACCGAGAACATTTCCGATATTCAGGAAAAAGACCGTTACGATATCGTAGTTGCCAATCCCCCGTTTGGCGGCAAGGAACGCATCGAGGTGCAGCAGAACTTCTCTATCAAAACCGGCGAAACCGCGTTTCTGTTCCTCCAGCATTTCATAAAAATTCTCAAAGCAGGCGGCAAAGCTGGCGTAGTAATCAAGAACACCTTTCTTTCAAATCCCGACAACGCGTCCGTAAGCCTGCGCAAACTACTGCTGGAAAGCTGCAATCTGCATACTGTGCTGGACCTGCCAGGCAAAACTTTCATAGGTGCAGGGGTTAAAACAGTGGTGCTCTTTTTTGAAAAAGGCGCGCCTACAAGAAAAGTCTGGTTTTATCAGCTCAATCTGGACAGAAATCTTGGCAAGACCAACCCTCTGAACGAAAACGATCTGGCAGAGTTTGTAGAGCTGCAGAAAACCAGAGCCGATTCCGAAAACTCTTGGTCGGTAAATATTGCTAATGTGGACAAAACCACCTATGACCTGTCTGTGAAGAATCCGCATAAAAAGGATGAAACGGTGCTGCGTGATCCACAAGATATATTGGACGAAATTCAGGTGCTCGATGAGGAAAGTGCGGAAATCTTGAATGCGATTCGAGGGTTGGTATGAACAAGAATTGGGAAATGAAGAGACTGGGGGAAATTTCTAAAATTAATTATGGTTACACTGAAAAAGCATCATTTAAAGAAATAGGGCCAAGATTCCTTAGAATTACAGATATTCAAGAGAATAACGTTGATTGGGAAACGGTGCCATTTTGTAAAATCGAAAAAAACCAATTGTCTAAATATCTCCTAAATGAAGGTGACATTGTATTTGCAAGAACAGGCGCAACTACTGGCAAAAGTTTTCTTGTTAAAAAGCCACCTTTAGCAGTATTTGCTTCATATTTAATAAGGTTACAAATCTTAGATTTAAATAAATTAGCACCGGAATTTTTATTTTTATTTTTTCAAACAAAAACTTATTGGGACAAAATTGAAACTGGTTTATCTGGCAGTGCACAGGGTGGCTTCAATGCTACAAAATTAGCAGAAATTTCAATCCCCCTTCCTCCAATCTCCGAACAACAGCACATCGTTTCCATTCTGGATGAAACTTTTGCCGCCATCGAAAAGGCAAAAGAAAACGCCGAAAAGAACCTGCAAAACTCCCGCGAGCTTTTTGAGTCGTATCTGCAAAGTGTCTTTGCAAATCATGGGGATGGGTGGGAAGAGAAGAAGCTGGGATATACTTCTAAAATTAATTATGGTTACACTGAAAAAGCATCATTTGAAGAAATTGGCCCAAGATTCCTTAGAATTACAGATATTCAAGAGAATAATGTTGATTGGGAAACGGTGCCATTTTGCAAAATAGAAAAAAACAAATTATCTAAATATATCTTAAATGAAGGTGACATTGTATTTGCAAGAACAGGCGCAACTACTGGCAAAAGTTTTCTTGTTAAAAAGCCACCTTTAGCAGTATTTGCTTCATATTTAATAAGGTTACAAATCTTAGATTTAAATAAATTAGCACCGGAATTTTTATTTTTATTTTTTCAAACAAAAACTTATTGGGACAAAATAGAAACTGGTTTATCTGGCAGTGCACAGGGTGGCTTCAATGCTACAAAATTAGCAGAAATTTCAATCCCCCTTCCTCCAATCTCCAAACAAACCTCCATCGTTGCAAAACTCGATGCGCTTTCTGCTGAAACCAAAAAGCTCGAAGAAATATACCAGCAAAAACTGGCTGCTCTGGATGAACTGAAAAAATCCGTGTTACAGAAAGCCTTTAACGGCGAACTTGCAGGGGCATAACCATGAATGAGGCGGAAACAAGGGCAGAACTCATCGATCCGAAGCTGGTTGAAAGCGGCTGGGGTGTAGTCGAAGGTTCAAAAATCCTTCGGGAATATCATCTAACTTTAGGTAGAATTCAGACCGGTGGGAAACGCGCTAAGCCACTAATAGCTGATTATGTACTTGTTTATAAAGACCGCAAACTTGCGGTTATCGAAGCCAAAAGCGACAAACTTGAAGTGGGCGAAGGTGTGGCTCAGGCCAAAAACTATGCCGAAAAAATGCACGTCGAAACGACCTTTGCTGCCAATGGTAGGGAAATTTACCAGATGTGCATGAAAACCGGCGCAGAAGGATTAATTCCCAATTTCCCAACGCCGGAAGAATTGTGGAACAAGACATTTGCCACTCAAAACCATTGGCGTGAAACCTTTTCTCAGGTACCGTTTGAAAATATGGGCAGCACCAAGGCTGTGCGCTATTATCAGGAAATTGCGGTCAACAATACCATGGCTGCCATTGCCGAAGAAAAACAGCGTATCCTGCTCACCCTGGCAACCGGTACGGGCAAAACCTTCATCGCTTTTCAGATAGCATGGAAACTTTTTCAGACGCGGTGGAACCTGAAGCGTGATGGTAAACGCAGGCCGAGGATTTTGTTCCTGGCAGACAGGAATATACTCGCTGACCAGGCTTTTAATGCCTTTTCAGCCTTTCCGGAAGATGCGCTGGTGCGTATCAGTCCTAAAGAGATCAGCAAAAAAGGGAGTGTGCCGACCAACGGCAGCATATTCTTTACCATTTTCCAGACCTTCATGAGCGGACCGGAAAACACACCCTATTTTGGTGCATATCCTGCGGATTATTTTGATTTTATTGTCATTGATGAGTGCCACCGAGGCGGCGCAAATGATGAAGGCAACTGGCGCAGCATCATGGAATATTTTTATCCGGCAGTCCAGCTTGGGTTAACCGCAACTCCCAAACGCGATGACAATGTGGACACCTACAAATATTTCGGTAAGCCGGTATACATTTACTCACTCAAAGAAGGCATTAACGATGGTTTTCTCACGCCTTTTAAAGTAAAGCAGATCGAAAGCACATTCGATGAATATGTTTACGCCCCGGAAGATCAGGTCATTGAAGGTGAAGTTGAAGCAGGGAAAAACTATACGGAGCCAGATTTCAATCGAATCATCGAAATTAAAGAACATGAGTCAGATAGAGTAAAGTTATTTCTTTCTGAAATCGATCAGAAAGAAAAGACTATTGTTTTCTGTGCCACTCAAAGCCATGCAGCGGTAGTTCGGGATCTGGTTAATCAATATAAAAAAAGCAGTGAGCCGAACTACTGTGTTCGTGTTACAGCTAACGATGGCAAGCTTGGCGAACAGTATTTGCGTGAATTTCAGGACAACGAAAATACAGTCCCAACGATTCTCACCACCTCACAAAAGCTTTCCACTGGGGTTGATGCCCGAAACATCCGAAATATAATTCTCATGCGTCCGATAAACTCCATGATTGAGTTTAAGCAGATAGTTGGGCGTGGCACACGGCTGTTCGATGGAAAAGAATATTTCACCATATACGATTTTGTAAAAGCTCACCTTCATTTTGCCGATCCGAAATGGGACGGGGAGCCAATGGAAACTGAGCCATCGAAAGTAAAAGAGCCGAGAGCAACCTATGGTTCATCGGAGCAGGGAAAAAAAGAGGCAAAGAAAATACTTAAAATTAAGCTGCGTGATGGCAAAGAGCGCGAGATTCAACACACGATTTCCACCTCTTTTTGGAGTGCAGCCGGCAAACCGATTTCAGCACAGGAATTTTTACAAAACCTGTTCGGCATTTTGCCAGAATTCTTTAAGGATGAAAATGAGCTTCGTACAATCTGGTCAAATCCGATGACACGTAATGTATTCCTTGAAAAACTTGCCGAAGCAGGTTACGGTATGGATGAACTTACAACATTACAAAAACTTATAGATGCTGAAAAAAGCGATCTGTTTGATGTACTGGAATATGTTTCTTTTGCCCTGCAACCAATCACAAGGGAAATGAGGGTAAACAGGGCTCAATCAAGAATTTTTGAAGGATTAAATGATCAGCAAAAAGAATTTCTGGATTTTGTCCTCTCAAAATATATAGAAACAGGTGTTGGAGAACTCAGCCAGGATAAATTGCCAGGACTTCTTGAACTCAAATACCATACAATAAGCGATGCTAAGGCAGTATTGGGTGAAATTGCCGAAACAAGAGAACTATTTGTTGGTTTTCAAGAATACCTTTACGCACCGGTTGTTGCATAATCTGATGGCAGAGCAAATGTCAAATTAACGGCAAGGAAAATCAATCTCTTAGTAAAACATATTTGGTGCAATTCAGGGCAAAGGTAACAAAGTCAATTTTACCAGGCTGTTAAACGCTTACAAACGGCTTTTTTTCCTGTTTACAAAGCCTCATGATTGTGTCTTTTCCGGTAACGACGGCCACGGGCAGTCCCCCCGGCGGCTGTAACCATTGGCCGGTTAAAAAGAGATTGTCCAGGCCTTTGATTCGCCCTGTATGAGCCATCATTTTTCCCCGGACGGTCAGTAAAAACGGCATGAATGCGCCTCGATAGGCGTTGCAATACCGTTCGTACGTTTTTGGCGTGGCGACGTCAAGCACTTTGAGTTTTCCTTTCATCCGGGGAAAACGTGTTTCAATTGCCCGAAGAACCGCTTTTCCTATTTTCTCTTTTTCCCGGGTATAGGCCTCGGGATCCCGGGCAAGTGCATCCCAGGCTTCGTAATCCTCATGGAATTGGTTGATGCTGCAGGTGATCAGGGTGTGGCCTTCTGGAGCAAATGCCGGCTCATGCCGGTAGTGCGTCATTGTTAAACGGTTGATAGTTGATTGATGGATCTCAAATGGGACCGCCGGAAAGGACAGGCTCCGCGGAAGGGCGCCGATTGTGCCTTCATAGCCTAATGCTACCAGAATTTGTGAGGCCAGCGGATAATCTGTCGGGTTACTATATCGTTTTTGGAAGGCTCGATCGGGGTACTCGCCTTTCAGTAACCTCTCATAAAGTACGTGCGCATCGCATGCTGCAATGACATAATCGGCTTCAAAGATTTTGCCGTTGTGACAGATGACGCTGTTGACTTTGTTGTGGGCTATGGTCAGCTCAACGGCTTCACACGGAGCTTCGATGGCTCCACCCAGGGTGAGGTAACGTTCAACCATGCGCGTTGCCAGCGCCTTAGAGCCACCATAGGGAATGGAGGCCTGGCCTCTGGTAAAGGCCGCGAGCGCAAAAAAAATGAATGAGGCACTATAACCTTCCGGTAAAAATGAAGCAAGAGCAGCCTGCAGCGCCGGGTGCTTAAAGGTATTGGAGTAGTCCTTTAAGCTGACCTTGCCGTATTTTTGCATAACAGTTCCCGCATCTTTTAACGAGATCATCAACCGGATTCTTTCCATAAGCGTCATCAAGTCCTCAGGTTTTTCAACGGGGGTTTCATACGATTGAAGCTTCCTGATCACCTGACAAAAATCTTCAATAGCGGCTTTATCTTCCGGGGATAGTTCAAGCCAGCTGGACCTGAGCCGGTCAAGGTCGCGATAAAAATGTACGATAATGCCGTCGTGCTCAAAAGCTAAAAAACTCTCGGGATGGTAAATTCCAACCCCATTGAGAGCACCAACGGTAACCCAGAGGTCATGAATCGGTGTTCCTGGTTTTGTCCCAACAAGCCAGTGAATGCATCCGTCTATGTGGTAGCCCTGCCTATCCCATCCAGTGCATTCCCCTCCTAAATTGTGATTTATCTCAAGGATTACGCTTTCAAAGCCGTTTTTTTGGGCAAAGATGCCAGCGCTCAATCCGGCAATACCCCCACCTATGATAATTATTTTTTTCATTTCCCCCTCTCCTTTTGTTTTATTTGCTGTATACGCAGGAGATCCTCCCCCGTTTCCAGAAGCAGCTCTTCAGCGGCATGTTCATCAATCCAGAACGACAGATGGCCGTTTGCGACCATGACCGAGAGCCCCGTTTGAAAGATCCGCATCTTTAAAAGCAGGCGCTTGCGTTCCTCATACGTCAAGCCACGCATGGTTTCATCTTCAGCCAGTGCTTCAACCATGGCGTCCTGAAAGGTTTCATACGAAGCCATGTACGGATTTTGCTGCATTACCAGTTCACGAAAAAGGACAGGATACTCCCGCGCAAACACTAAACTGGCTTTTCCGATGTTTTCAAAAAGGTCCGGCCCTTTTTGTTTTTTCAATATTTCATCCAGAAGGGCAAAAACACGCTCGACCACTGCCTTAATCAAATCATCAATCGTTCCGAAATTGAGATAGATCGGCGCAACCGAACTACGAAGACGTTTCGCCACGCTGCGCGCGGTGATGCCGGCAAAGCCTTCTTCTTTTGTGATTGCAAAAGCGGCTTCTACAATGGCTTCTGTGTCAAATTTTGTTTTGGGCGGCATACAGATCCCTTTGAATAACATATGTTATATAACATATGTTATTTTATCTTGTATAAAGAGATTTGCCAGGTGAAAAAATAAATAATGTTAACAAATGATGCGAATTCCGGAAGGGGAAGAGAAAAACAGACCGGATATGTAAGTAACCAGGCCGAAATCCACAACGGAGATGTTCCCGGGACGAGGGAAAGGCCGCCCGGCCCCCCACAGCCAGGGACACATTTTACAGGCACAGGAGCTGATATGTTTTTTCTCCAGTCTGGAAAATAAATGTGCGAGCTCTCTCAAATCTGGAAGAAGGAGACCGATAAAATAGTTTCATTCAGTCTGTCTCTTTATTTTTATTTTTAAGTTTATCAAGCAAAGTTGACACTCTTTCTTTAGCGGCTTCTGTCTCTTGAGAGTCTCTGACAATGCTGAAATTCAGTATATCACCCTCCCTGCTCTCCAGAGGCAGTAAAAAAAGAGGGATGTCAATTTTTATCGACTCCTCATCCCTTAAAAGCAGTACTGCAGTACTGCCCTCTATCCTGTCAAGAGTAACTTTAAAGTTTCCCATCTTCACCCCTCCAGCGAAGCGACCAGATTTCCGCTGTCATCAAAGAGGTATGCCGTATCACCATCGTTGTTCCAGATAGGGCTGCCTGACCCCCAGTATAGTTCGGTAGCTGTATCTGCGCCCTCTCCTGTATATAGAGTTGCAGTAGTCTGGGAATCCAGTGTACAGGAAGGAAACGTATAGGCATGCTTACTGCCGTCATCCTCGATTTTCCAGCCTGTCAATGAAACAGGAGAGGACCCTCTGTTTGTAATCTTTACCCATTCATCTTTTAGGCTCAGATCGCTAACATAGACAGTTGATTCTGCAGAGCCGGAGGTTACACTCGCTTCGACTTCAACTTCTTTGGCTTCGGTTTCGGCTTCTCCGGCTTCGGTTTCTTCGGCTTCAGAGTCTTTCGGTTCATTTTCTTTAGTCGTCATCGAAGCCGAAGAACTTTCAGCTCCACTTTCAGCAGGTCCGGTTTTTGCCACAGATTCTCCAGAGCCACTTTTTTGAGTGTTTATCGTATAAGCAGAGCCATCTGTTGTCACTGTAATTGAGCCGTCGAGATCGGTCCTGTAGACCCTGGAAACCTTCTGTAACCTTTCAAGAATTTCAGGATGGGGATGCCCATAGTCATTGCCTGCTCCAACTTCGATCACGCTTATTTCGGGGCTTACAGCTGAAATAAAGGCTCCTCCGCTGCCTGACCGGCTGGCATGGTGCCCGACTTTGAGAATATCAGAATCCAGGTCATACCCGGTGTTCATGAGGTTTTCTTCAGTTTCAAGCCCTGCATCGCCCATAAGCAGGAATGAAACTTCCCCGTAGCTTACTTTAAGGACCACGGAGTTTTCGTTCAGCTCATCGGAGTATTCAGGTCCGGGGTTCAGAACTTCCACATCAACAGCAGGGTCAAATTCTATTTCTTTTCCTTTTTCAGCGACCTCAAAAGGAATATTTTTCTTATCAATAGTGGTTAGCATATTCTCATAGGTTTTTGAGGTATGCGGAAAGCCGCTGTCAATGAAATGTTCAACCTGGAAGCTGCTCAGTACCTCATCCATGCCGCCTATATGGTCCGCGTGAGGATGGGTTGCAACAACATAATCAATGCCGGAGATATCATGCTCGTGAAGGTATGCCGAAACCCCCGACCCCTGGTTTCGTTCCCCTGCGTCTACCAGCATAGCTTTTCCATTATATTCCAGGAGAATTGAATCTCCCTGGCCGACGTCAAGAAAATGAACTGTTAAGTTTTCATCTGTCGGGTTTCCACCGTTAGCAGGATTATTGTCTGCAAGATTATTGTCTGCAAGATTATTTTCTGCAAGATTATTGTCTGAAAGACCAGTGTCCTCAAGGTTATTTTCTGCAAGCCCGCTGTCCTGACCTGACGCTGTTCCTTCAGCTCGAACCTGGGCCTCAAGGTCTGTTTCTCCTGCCTGCTGTGCGGCCTGTTGGGGCTCTTCAGCAAGCGGAACGTCTTTCATTCCCGCGTTTATTCCAGCAATAACTATTAAAACAAATAATATACCAAAAATCCAGCGCAATAAGCTGCTTCCGGACGCTTTACCTGATTTCTTCAAATTAATCACACCACATTTTTAACCCAATAATATAAATGGCATTTATATTAAGATGCTGAAAAAAATATTCTGGAATTCATCCCAATATCTATGGCATCATAATTATATAAATCATCAGAAAAATATTATCTACAGAATTAGATTCACGAACAAAAAACATTAATCCCATGCCGGATATCCTTCAATTCCAATGTACAGAACTATCCGTGTTCCGCTCGAAAAAGGTGAAGAAGCCCGGCTGGAAGTTATAACTGCGGATCTCTTTGATGATACCCGAAAAATCCGAAAACTCCAGACCGAAGAAGGCACTTTCCTTGAAATCCCTGTCACCGAGGCTGCAGGAGAAAAAATAGGAGATTTTCCGGTAATTGAACAGGAAAATCCCGAATTTCTGGAAAAAACCGGGTCCCTGAAAGAATACCTTAAAGACTCCCTTTCCGAAGCCGAACTTGCAAGTGTTCCATCAGGCTGGCACATTTTAGGAGACATCATTATCGTCAGCATCCCCGAAACCCTCGAAAGCAAGAAAATAAGGATAGCTGAAGCCCTGCTTTCCATGTATCCAAAGTGCAGGAGCGTTGTCAGAGATTTCGGAATTGAAGGGCAGTTCCGCCAGCCGAAAAGGGAACTTCTCCTCGGAACCTCCACGGAAACCATCCACAAGGAGCACGGCTGTTTTTTCAAGCAGGATGTAACGAAAGTGATGTACTCCAAAGGCAACCTTGATGAGAGAAAAAGGATGAGCAAACTCGGAAGCGGGGAAGTAGTTGTGGATATGTTTGCAGGGATAGGGTACTTTTCAATTCCCATGGCTGTCCATGCGCGGCCGGAAAAAGTCATCTCGATAGAAATAAACCCGGAGTCTTTTGCCTATCTGAAGGAAAATGTCAGGCTGAACCATGTGGAGGACATTATTACCCCTGTTCCGGGAGATTGTTCACAGGCTGCCCCTGAAGGGGAGGCAGACAGGGTTATTATGGGGTATGTGGGAACAACACACCACTATCTGGAACCGGCTATGAAAGCTTTGAAAAAAAGCGGAGGGATCCTGCATTACCATGAAACGGTACCTGAAAACCTCGCCAGAACCAGGCCTGAAGAAAGGATAAAAAAAGTTGCCGGATGCCTGGGGAAAAAAGTTGAGATCCTGGCAACCCGAAAGATAAAGAAATATTCTCCGGGTGTCCTGCATGTGGTCGTGGACGTGCGGATCTTTGAATGAAGGTTTTAACTCAAATTTTTTATTGAGGGCAGATTCTCATCTTCTCCATTTTATTAGCTTGCGGTTAGCTTTTCTCCGGAAAAAACGGTTTCTGACCTTTTTACCCCATATGGGGAATCAGATAATGAGCCTACAAAAAAGGAAGGTTCGATGAACCTCTGTTTTGTCCGGTTTTGATTTAGGGTATGTTACGAAATAACCCGGGCAACACAGAGTCATTTTGAACTTAAATCAACGGGCTTTTGTGAAAATAGCTCCGGTCTTAAAGCAATTTATGATGTTGAATTGAAGTCTGTAATTTTAGTTCCTAATAAAAATCTATATGTGATAAAGGTTAGAAAATATTTTATTCGTAAAATTATATAATTACCTAGTCTCTACTAATTTATCACATAATTAGTTGGGCAAATAGTCCAGTTTTGGATTAATGTGACTTCAGTAATAGATGATTCGGATATTATTACAGAATCTATTACAGAATCTGAAAAATATCCGAACTATAAACTTTACATTAACTTTGAAAAATAAAGCTACCTGGGGGAAAATAAATGATAAATAAGGGAAAGCTATGTTCAATAGCTTTAGCTTCAGCATTCCTGATTTTTGTTATTTTGATTTTAATCTCAGCCGCAGCTTCAGAGGCTCAGGTTACGAAAATTGGCACCGGATACGATCCTGCTGTTTATGGTAACAGGGTAGTATGGACAAATGGGGTTGTTATTCATCTATACGACCTGACCAACAGAACAGACACTACGTTTAGCTCTTCTGGGGCCTCCAGTCCGGATATTTACGACAACAAGTTAGTGTGGCATGATGAAAGCAGTGGAACACCAAGGCTTGCTGTGTACGATATACCAACAGCCACAAAAAGTTACATCACGAAGAACGTAGACCAATATAGCAAACCTGCTATTTACGGCAACAGAATCGTCTGGAGTGAAAATGATAGTGTATATCTGAGGGACATATCTACATCCACACAGACAAAAATAGGAAACGGTAGTAATCCCGACATATATGACACAAAAGTGGTGTATTACTCATATTCAGAAGATCCGGAAGTGGATATAACTATCAGAATGTATGACATCAATACGACGGAAAGAATAACTGTCAATTCATATGGAGATCCGAACATACCGCATATATGGGGTACTAACGTCATCTGGTCTGATGTATATAATCATCAGGGATATATTGCGATGTATAATACCTCAACAAAGAAAACCCTGGACGTCACACATCAACTTGACACCGATCCAGATGGAAATGAATACGGCGCCAGTACAGGGACACACATTGCCATACAAAATGATAAAATTGTATACAATAAATGTGTTGATGATTATGAAGGCAAGCCTGGAGTATATGTATATAACATATCTACGGGACAAAGCACACTGGTATATGAGTATCCTGAAGAAGTTTATACGACACCGGAAGTATACAATAACACTCTTGTGTGGGGAATGGACAAGAACTATGTTGATAGTACGGCTGGCAATGATATCTACTTATGCGACCTTGCAGCCTGACCTGAAAATCTTACAGTAAAGTAAGTGGTGGATATATAAGTGGTGGATATCCACCACAACATTTTATTGAAAAACCTGAATTTTTGGATTTGGCGATTATAAAAAGAATATCAAGAACTGATGAAAAGAATATCAAGAAATGATAAAAAGAATATCAAGAATATTCTTTAATCTTCAGACATATGTGGAATTTCTTTTTTAATTCTCTTCACTTTCACCGTTTCCATTAATTGTGAGCATAATTTCCTTGAAACTTGCCAGCGAAGCCTCCATATTCTCTATAATCTCATTTGCAAGAATATCGGGGTCCGGAAGGTTGTCCAGGTCCGCGAGGCTTTTGTCTTTGAGCCAGAAGATGTCCAGGTTTGTTTTATCCCTTGCTACAATTTCATCATAGCTGAATTTGCGGAACCTGCCTTCGGGAGCTTCTTCACTCCAGGTCTCTTTGCGGCTGAAGCGGTTTTCCGGGTTGTAGCATTTGATGAAATCTTCCAGATCTGAAAACTTCAGTGGATTTTTCTTTAATGTATGGTGTACATTTGTGCGGTAATCGTAGATCCACACTTCTTTTGTCCAGGGCTCTTTCGCTGCGGATTTAGCTTCAAAGAAAAGCACGTTTGCCTTTACGCCATTTGCATAGAAGATGCCTGTCGGCAGGCGCAGGATTGTGTGCAGGTCGGTGGTTTCAAGAAGTTTTTTACGGATGGTCTCTCCGGCTCCGCCTTCAAACAGGACATTGTCGGGCAATACCACTGCTGCCTGCCCGCCGGTTTTGAGGATGGTGTGGATGTGCTGCACAAAGTTGAGCTGCTTGTTGCTTGTGGTGGTCCAGAAGTCCTGCCGGTTGTAAGTGAGGTCTTCTTTTTCCTGCTCCCCTTCTTCGTTGGTGAAGGTCATGCTGCTCTTCTTTCCAAAAGGCGGGTTTGTGAGGATGTAATCGTAACGGTATCCAGGATCGGCTATGAGAGCATCGGAATTGGAGATCATGGGCTCCCCGTCGATTTCCCCTATGTTGTGCAGGAACATGTTCATCAGGGCAAGCCGGCGGGTCCCTGCAACGATTTCGTTCCCGCCAAAGGTTTTATTTTTCAGGAAGCGGCTCTGTTCCCGGTCCAGCCGGTGGTTTGATGTAAGGAAGTCATAAGCTGCTAAAAAGAACCCGCCTGTGCCGCAGCAGGGATCGCCGATTGTCTTCGTGGGTCCGGGCTGGAGGCACTGGACCATCGCCCTGATGAGCGGCCTGGGGGTGAAGTACTGGCCGGCTCCGCTTTTTGTATCTTCTGCATTCTTCTGCAGGAGCCCTTCATAGATCTCTCCCTTTGTATCCACGCCCATCATGACCCAGCTTTCCTTGTCGATCATATCAATGACCTTGTAGAGCATGGCAGGGTCGCTGACCTTGTTCTGGGCTTTGAGGAAGATCTGCCCGAGCATCCCCGGCTTTTTCCCAAGCTCTTCTAACAGCTTCTTGTAGTGAATATCGAGTTCTGCTCCACGCTGCTGTTTCAAATTATCCCAGGTGTATTCCTCCGGGATGCCAATATCCCTGTTGTACGGCGGCTTCCTGTACTCTTCAGCCATTTTCAGGAATATAAGGTAGGTCAACTGTTCCAGATAATCTCCGTAGCTCACGCCCCCGTCCCTCAGGACGTTGCAGAAGCTCCAGACTTTGGAAACGATGGATGAGGTGTTTTCAGACATGGTTTGGATCCTTGATATGAGAGTAATATTTTTGGTTAGGGCTATTCGGTTTATTAGGAATGGTGAGGAAGAGTTTTCCTTCTTGAATAAGTGGATTTAAGATTTCTAATCTGAAATGCTTCCTATCTTTTAATCCCATAAACTCTTGAATTTCTTCTCGACTTCTTGGTTCAATACAATACTCTAATAATGCGCTGATCTTATCGTTTTCAGCTTGGGGGGTAGCTTGGGGGGTAGCTTGGGGGGTAGCTTGCGGGGTAACAGGAACAATGATCTTAAAAATGTCTCCTTCAAGAAGCTGTGGATCAGCTCCACCGGAATAAATCCTTGTGTAGTTGTAGAGATTCCTGACACCTGAACCTAACTCATCCGCCCTTCCGATTTCTTTGAAAAAGCGAGCAATTACCGGATTTTTAGGGTATGGTGTGAAATTGGAAGGATTTATTCTACCATGTCCATGTGGGCGGTTTGCATTCTCCGCAACAACCTGATCAGTTCCAATTATGAATTTTGCAGGAAAACCGTTTATGTATTCCCTGTGGATGAGCATATTTGTAACAACTTCTCTGAAAATATGGTCTCTCAGGCTGATTCTCTGATCCTTTTCCAGATAAAAAGGGTCAGGTAGATGTTTTGCAACAAAAGCCATGAGTCTGTCATAACTTTCGATCAGGTTGGTACGGATGTCGTCCCTGTCGTCATAACGGTCAAGATTAACTCTGCGAAGAATGGCATCAGTCTTGAAATGGGGCAGTACGCTCTGGATAACTTCGTCTTTCCCCAGCAAAAGAATTGCAGCAAGAGTATAACCTTCTTTGCCGGTCTGGTAATCATGTTGATACAAACGAGCACTGCTTAAAAGTTCCTCATCATTCATTGTTGCCCATGGATGATTGGGATTCTCGGCACGAACCATTTTCCGCACTCTCTGGATAAGATCGGTTCTGAGGTCTTCCAGTCTGACATAAGGATAAATGCGGTTCTCTGAAAATGAGCTCTGCTTGCGAATATAGAGATGAGCCACAGCATCAGGATGATTGGTAACATCCAGATCCCCATCTTCATTCCTGTCAAATATCTTTCCTTTACAGCGGTGAACCTGTGAACTTTCAGGAATATTGAGATAGAGAAGGATTTTTCCTTCAATGTTTACAGTCTCCGGCAATATGTACAAAGGAGGATTGATAATTTGCGGGTTATTCAGCGCAGTAACAAGATCCTTTTTGATCTGCGGCAGAGCATCCGTATCAATTCCTATGATATTCCCATTGTCATCAACTCCAAGAACAATATGTCCTCCATTGCGATTTAGAAAAGCACAGACTGTCTCGTACACATCACGGTTTATCTGAGTTTTGCACTCCTTAAATTCCACGGTAAGCCCTTCGCCGTCCCGGATGATGCTTTTCAATTGCTCAGAGATCATGATCTACCCTTCTTGCCGCTGTCTGCCTTTTCCACCCTCACCCTCTCCAGCAAAACCTCAGCCGGTTCCCAATCCTCTGCCCCGCGAACCTCTGCCAGCTCCCTTTCATTAAGCAACTTCCCCTCAAACGCTTTTTTCAGAATACTCTGCCGCAGTGCTTCGGCTTTTTCCAGATTAGTTTCAATATCCTGCTCTATCTTATCGCAGACTGAAAGGCGTGTTTCGATTTCCTGAACAATGGCTTGTTGTTCGGGGAGGGAACAGAAGGGGAATTTTATTTGTTTTATCCGATCTTGACCAATATTTCTCATTGATTCCTGATTACCCGTTGCTAATGACTCGATTTCTTTTCTACCAAAAACAGATCGCAGATAATACAAAGAATATAAATTATTATGGTTTTGTGAAAAGTCTATCTTGAGTATTTTATCACTTAACATCAAGCATTTGCTTATAGACTTCACAATAACACAGGCTCCCACTAATTCAATTGTGTTAGCTCGACTGAATAGAAAATCATTTTCGTGAATAATGTAATCAGCATTAAAAGCCTCTTCACTGAAGCAAGTTTTACTTTCGTTTTCTTTAAACTCTCCCCACGAAACTGAGCTCACTTTTACAATTCCAAGTTCATTTGGTTTAGGAGGCCTTTCGTCGCACTTTATGCTTTTTCCAGCTTGAATATTGTTAATTATTTCTCCCAACCCTGCCCATCTCCACCCTTCTGGTAGTCTTGGCAATTCTGCCAATTCCACTTCAGTGAGATGCTTAACTTCATTCATTTTTTTGCCGGTAGCCTTTGCAGCATCTTCCCTTTCCGTCCTGATTTTTTCCAGCAACTCCCCCGCATCCGACAAATCCGTCTGCTGCTCCCGCCATTTTCTTGTAAGCTCTCCCTCAAATGCCTTCTTCAGCACCGCCTGCCGATAAACCTTGAGCTGTTCCTGTGCCAGTTTGAGGTTGGCAATGCCATTGTCCAGTTCGCTGAAGAGAAGCTCGATTTTAGAGACGATGGCGCGTTGTTCCTCTAATGCTACAAAAGGAATTGCGACTTCACGAATGTTGCTCATTGAAATCGACCCTTGAGCTGTAGCTTTAGACATTCCTGAAATATTTCCAAAACCTAAAATTGAAGAAAGGAACAATAAGACATATTTATTGTTTAGATTTTTTCCCAAGTCGATCTTAGCAACATTTGGTCCTAGGAAATATTCTTTATTATAAGGTACTATACCTACATTTCCTAGTCCTGCACCGACGAATACCATCAGTATTTCGCCCCCACGAATTCTTGACCGTGGGAGTTTTTCCATCGTTTCTTTGTCTACATAAACAAAATTTCTTGGAATAAAACCTTCTTTTGAAACATTTTGAGCTCGAATTACTGGTATATCGCCTTTTTCTTGATATTTTACATGTTTTGTATATTCAAATCCTGCAAGTTTCGTGACAAAAGAATGATCTCCTATCTTTACCCATCCCCACTCCACAGGTAACTTTGGTAATTCGGCTAATTCGGCTTCAGTTAAAGATTTAATCGTTTTCATCTTAATCAGTCAAAGCCTCTTTTAATTTGTTAATAATATCTTTCATGAGCCGGAGTATTCTCCAAACTTTTCTCCGAACCTTTCATTATCAATTTTGGAATACTTTTAAGATATCAGTTGATTAAATAATTGCCTACTTGTGTCTTTCAGGGATTTTATCAAAAATTTAAACCGTATAAAGGCATATATGCCTGTATTAGAGTCTCAAACAAAGAAAAAGAGTCTCGAAAACATTGTGGCATTGAAATTAACCGGGGATGATTGGGATTGCGAATGTTAATATTTATTCTGACAATCTTTATTATTTTTAGTGGATGCGTTGATGAAAATAATGGCACCCGATAAAATAATCAGTATATCAGTGACCAGTATTCTGTTGGTCGTCCACCGTTACATGGTTGATATTTTTGAAAAACCCGAATTGCGCCTCGGGATCACAGGAAATCAGAGATTTTCTGGGAGTTGCGATGTAATCGCAACAGTATGCGGTCCTTTTCGGCAGAGTTGCGGCTCTGCAGTACGCTGTCCTTTTCGCTGCGCTCAAGAGGACTTATTTATGGGTTTTAGCAGTGAACTGCGCTCAAGAGGACTGAATTACGATTTCTCGGACCCATAAAACCTTATTCGCCTTACCGTGTCGTTTTTGTCACGCTCGACGCAGGAGAGCGGCTTTCAGACAAAAAAGAAGAAAAAAGACCCGCAAGAAAAGCCATAAAGTAAAATTGAAGTAAAAAATAGGGGGATACGGTCAGAACCGGATAAAAATACACCTGAAAAACGCTCTTTCCACGTCTGTTTTTATTGATTTTTACTGTATATTTCAACCTCCTGTTTTTTCTTTCTCTTTTTATCTTTCTTCTTTTTTCTACTTTTTTTGCAGGGCCGCCAGACAAGCTGGCGGAGGCGTCCGATATTTACCTGTGAATTAAAAAGCGATTTTCGGGGTAAAGGGAAAGTATTCTTCGGACCAGGAAGGAATTTCACTATAATCTATTTTTCTCTTAATACCAGCAGGAATTCGCCTGTTATTTGTTTTTGCGGGCAGACGAGATGACTTCAGCCTTGCAAGACGCAGAAGAGAGAAACAAAAGATCCAGTCTGAGTCTGGATATTCTGAATAATACCAATCGATTAAGCAGGAACCACCATTCTGTTCACTTTTTCTCAAAACAGTATCATGATGTTGCTTGTTAAACATCAGGAACGAAAAGCTAAGAAAAATAGTAAAGGAAGAGAAATGAGGTAAATACGTTTTAACTTTGATTAAAAGAGTTAGTAAGGGGTTCACAAGGTTTGACACGCAACAATGAAGTTTATTACGGGATCAGGTTTTAATCTGTCCTGAATTTGCTCCATCTCGCAGTTTAAGCTTACGCGTCAATGAAGTTTATTACGGGATCAGGTTTTAATCTGTCCTGAATTTGCTCCATCTCGCAGTTTAAGCTTACGCGTCAATGAAGTTTATTACGGGATCAGCTTTCAGACTGTCCTGAATTTGCTTCATTTCGCAGTTTACGCCATAAATGAAGTATATTACGGGATCGGTTTTCAAACCGTCCTGAATTTGCTCCACCTTATAGCTACGCGCCAATGAAGTATATTACGGGATCAGTTTTCAGACTGTCCTGAATTTGCCTCATTTTAAGTTTACGCGTCAATGAAGTAGATTTCGAGATCGGTTTTCAAGCCGTCCTGAATTTGCTTCATTTTACAGCTTAGTTCCTTGTGAACAATATATAATATGTAAGTTATCGTATAAAATACTGGCGGTCGTATTACTCTGGGTAATATCAGCAGTTAGTTTTTTTGCCATACCCGTCTGTAAATAATCAGTAATGGACTCTGTCGATCAGGGTGTACATTAAATACTTCACTATTTTTTACATTCTTTAAACGACGTCTTATTCGACTGAAATAAATTATTCAATGGAAAAGGGCATATTCTCAAAAATAGTAAGGTTTCCGGGAACCTCAAATCTTTCCTGTATTCTTCGGTAAGAAAATCGGATCGGAAACAACAATTTTCATATCATCACCCGAAAATGAGCATTTAAATTTCCCAGTAAGGCTGAAGATTATACTGTTCATACACTTTAGCCAGATCGTTATGATTTAAAGTCCACACATCTTTATCCAGGCCTTCTGCCGTTTTGAATGCTTCCTTCTCAACTTTAAGGATATAATCTCCTCGACTTGCTTGAAGAGCTCCCCAGGGAATGGCAAAGAATTTACACTTCATACCAAGAAAACAATCACAAGCAAATACTACGTATGCGATTCTTCCCCGTTCAGAGTCAATCATGACTTCTTTAATCTTTCCGAGTTCTTCATCTTTAATGGTGAGGATCTTAGATCCTTTTATTTCGTTTGCCGGCACAAAAGTCATGTGCCTTGGAACTTGTGTTTCTTCAGCTACTCCCATACACCTCAACTCCCAATATATTATTCACTTATTGTCTTTATTTATCCCTTTCAAAAGTACAGAGAAGCGTTCCATGCTCTCCGCCTGCCCATCATAAACCGCCCCATTAATAATAACAATTCATTAATAATATACATTCCTTACGTACTTGAGGTCGTGTCCACCAGTAACTGAAAACGGTGAGCAAAAGAACGTCTATGAACTTCCTCAGGATGCTAGTTTTCATCCAACTTTTCCCCACAGTTTTCACCCAACTTATCTCCCAACCTTTCACCCCACTTTTCCCCACAGTTTCCCCACAGTTTTCTCCGAACTTTTCCTCCATCCCACTCATTCTCTTATCTTCACGCCGCAAGAGCCTCATTCAACTCACTGATAACCAGATTCATCTCGTCCCCGAAAAGCTGGTACATTCTGCCGCGCCCCCCAAGAGCATCAAAGGGAGTGTAATCAAGGTCGTCTATTTCCAGATGGAAGCTCGTGGCAACGTAATCCTTTATCATGCGGAGCCAGTTCATCTGGTCATCATTGAATTTCAGGGTTCCCGCCTGTTTTTTGAATACCCAGTCCTGGAAGTTCCGGTTTACGGTCTGGTCATAGGAGGTCAGCACAGGGTCGGTTTCGGTTATCCTGCGGATCAGGGAAACCAGGGCTGTGAGTTCATTCTTCGGGGAATTTCCGTTCACCTTTTCCAGCTGCTCGTAAGCCTGCCATATCCTGAAAGGAGCAAAATAGGGCTTTTCCAGTTTCAGTTTGTCCAGCACTTCTTTTATCATCGTAAAGGTGACTTCCCTGCGCTGGTAGGGCTGGTTGTAGAAAATTCTCAGGGCTGTGATCTCGTCTTTGTTAGCTTCCATATATGCCTTAAAATCATTGACCAGCTCATCAGCCCGTATAACAGCGTCTTTGTCCCACTCGGCTCTTAGAAGGGTGTCGGGGTTCAAGGTATCGATTATCTGCTCATGGACTCTGCGGACATTTTCGATGTATTCGTTCAGCTCGCCGGAAAAAGTGGACCTGGCGACATCAATCAGTTTCTCCTGTGCCTTTTTCTTTGCATCGGTTTCCTGAATTTCCGGCTGGCGTTGTTTAATCTCGGAAGCTCCGGAATCAATGATATCAGGGTTATATGCACTGAGCAGGTCCTTCACAGTCTGATTGATAGTTTTTCCATTCGCTTTCTCGGCAAAAGTAGCTCTTTCGTCCTCATTTATCTGCCTGTTCAACCTTGCAAGCCGATTAGCCAGGGAAACATACAGGTCTTCGTCCTGAGCGCCAAAGGTTACTGCTGCCAGCAGGTCTTTCAGTGACGTATTCCTCTTGCGTTCCAGAGGCCGGCTGTCAGTTTTCAGGGTCTTTGTGACCCCCACGGCATCCACAATTACAAAATGTGTCTTGGCTGAAACAGCCGATTTTGTCACCTTTTGCAGGTCATCGAAGCCCAGGGTGCGTGTACCCCGGCCCTTCATCTGCTCAAAATAATTCAGGCTTTTAACATCCCGCATGAACAGCAGGCATTCCAGCGGCTTAACATCCGTACCCGTGGCAATCATGTCCACTGTAACTGCTATTCTGGGATTGTATGCATTGCGGAAATCTGACAATACCGACTTTGGGTCTTCTTCCGCTTTGTAGGTCACTTTCTTGCAAAAGGCATTCCCTTCGTTGAATTCTTCCCGCAGTATATTGATAATATCATCGGCATGGCTGTCGTTCTTGGCAAAGATCAGGGTTTTTGGAACTTCCTCTCTGCCAGGGAAGATCTCAGGCAGCTTTTCCTTAAATGTCCGTATCACATTTCGGATCTGGCTGGGATTGACCACGTCCCTGTCCAGCTTTTTGGAAGTATAGGTGAAATCTTCGTCCAGCTGTTCCCAGCGTTTTTTACGGGTAAGTTTCTCCCGCTTGTCCACAAACTCCCGCGCAGCTATCTTTGCCCCGTTTTTGCTGATTTCGGTCTCGATGGTGTACACATCATAACCGACATTCACGCCATCTGCAACAGCTTCTTCATGGCTGTACTCGCTCACCACATTCTCATTGAAAAACCCGAAAGTGCGTTTATCCGGTGTTGCTGTCAGGCCTATCAAAAAAGCATCGAAATAGTCCAGCACCTGCTGCCACAGGTTGTATATGGAGCGGTGGCACTCATCTATGACTACAAAATCAAACTCTTCAATGGGAATCTTCTCATTATAAACTACAGGAAGCGGTTCCTTTGGCTGCCAGCCCCTCTCGGCAGGGTTCTCTTCCTCTATTTTTTCGTCCAGCTCCTCGCCCTTCAGAATAGAGTAAAGCCGCTGAATTGTAGAAATGCACACCTGGCTGTCCGAGGAAATATAACTGGAACGTAAGCGCTGAACATTGTACAGTTCGGTAAATTTACGGTTATCATCATTGGGCACATAAGCCATGAATTCCTGCTCTGCCTGTTCGCCAAGGTTCCTGGTATCAACAAGGAACAGCACTTTTCTGGCATCCGCAAATTTTAGTAACCTGTAGATGAAGGTTATAGCAGTATAGGTCTTTCCGGAACCTGTTGCCATCTGGACCAGAGCCCTCGGGCGGTTGTCCTTAAAGGATTTTTCAAGATTTGAAATCGCTGTTATCTGGCAGTCCCGTAACCTTTCGGTTGGCAATTCCGGTATCTCAAGTAACCTTTCCCTCAAAGGCTTCTTTTTGAGCCATTCCTCAAAAGTCTCAGGCCGCAGAAAAGAAAAAACAGGTTTTGACCTTGGCTTCGGGTCACGGAAGTCTGTGAAGCGTGTAAGTGCCCCTGTGCTCTCGTACACAAAAGGAAGCGGGTCATTGTTCAGGTACTTTAGCTTGCTTGCAGCATAGTCGGCTGATTGTTCCTCAACAACGGTTAACCGGTGGCCTTCTTCGTCCCTTTTCGCCTCAATGATTCCAACGGGCCTTTTGTCAACAAAGAGTACATAATCAGCCGGCCCCACATCGGTCAGATATTCCTTAACTGCAATGCCTCTGGAGGCACTCCAGTCGATCCTGCTCTTTTCCTGCACTACCCAGCCAGAATCATATAATTTTCTATCGATGGCATCTCTGGCTTGCTGCTCCGGGGTCTGGTTATTATTCATATGTCTTTACCCGTTGAATGTTTTTTACCCATTGAAATTCATTTTTATCCTTCTTTTCCTGGATTGGAATGCTGAGGCTGGCTCCTTCTTTGAATGTGATTTATACCGATAAATGTTTCTAAATTTATGTATGTTCCTTCTATATTTTGGAAATTGTGTAAATTATCCACTAGAAACAGTGAAGAACCAAAAAAGCGGATGTAAGAGGTATGATTCGAATGCAAGGAATCCTGTGAAAATAGGCCCAAACCCATTACCTTTGGCCTGGCTTCTTGCCGCAACTCAGACGAAATGTAAATAGGATTCATGCGTCTTCGGTTAAGTGAAGAATCGTGATAAATTGCCTCCACTTCCTCAACAGTTATCCAAAATTGTTAGGGTCCTCTTAAACTCACTCTTTAACTGGAACTTATTTTCCATTTTTTCTGCCAATTAAGCCAGAGAATAGTTTCCCCAAAAAAAGTACATCTTAT
>NZ_JJQL01000052.1:0-31003 GCF_000979975.1 Methanosarcina sp. 1.H.A.2.2 | reverse complement strand
AATCAACGAATTGCCATTAACAAAGGTCAATTATAATTTGACAGTTGGCCATTTAATAAAAATAATTTTATTTTTGAGGACATTTGCGGAAAGTCGGCTGAAACAGTATGCTCTTTTTATTATATTTGCAGTCCTTTCAATTGTACTTGTGGGCATACCTGCAATGTTCTTCACAAATTCGATATTTGTTGCAAACCTGTATGGAAGGTTAGTGGAAAGGAAAGCAGGCTATGGTCTGTAAAAACGTTAGAATGATGTTATATCCGTTTACGGCCGGATTTTTCTGGCCTGAATATTTTTTTTCTTTTCTGGATTCACGGAATAGTATCTCCGGGTAAACTGTTAAGGTTCGGTCGGACTCCGGAAACTTCCCTTTTCCCGAAATGGTCAGCATTTCTACAAAATCAATTCGCCGGAATTTGGGGAGCTAATAAAAAATCCCTTATTCTGTCGATCACTGCCGTTACCCTGACGGGGAAAGGTACTTCCAGGGTTGTTTTTTCCTCGAAATGGTTATCATAAATGCTGTTTTCCGAACCATTTGCCACGATGGCTTCACTATTACCATTCAGGTAATTCCCGCTTACCGTATTGTTGTTGCTGGAGTCCTCGAGGAACCTGCAGTACTTGAAATCCTCGGTCACTATCCTTGTGTTCACTGTTTTATTATTCGAGGGGTCAAGGTAGATGCCGTAAAGGCTGTTTGAGCTTACGGTGTTGTTATTGAGCGTGTTGAAGGTGGAAGACTTGAGATAGATCCCGTGCCCGTTGTTCGAGTTTGCAGTGTTTGCTTCCAGGGTGTTGCCGGAGGTTTCGTTCAGGTAGATCCCGTTTTTGCTGTTAAGGTTTGCAGTGTTTCCTGTCAGGGAATTGTTTTCGCTGTAATAATACAGCATGATCCCGTTCTCGTTCCTTGAAGCGGTATTGTTTTTAAGCTCGTTGTTCCAGGAAAAATGGTTGAGATGGATGCCGTATTTCCTGTTCAGGTCTGCCCTGTTGCTTTCCAGGCTGTTATTTGAGGAGGAGTCCAGGTAGATCCCGGTTTCATTGTTCGAGCTTGCATTGTTGTTTATCAGTGTGATATTTTCGGCGCCCCGGATATAGAAGCCGTTTTCATTGTCCAGGGCGGTGTTGTTGTTAAAAATATTATTACTGCTGTAATATTCCAGCAGAAAACCGGTCCCGCTCCTCGAAATCCTGTTCTCGCTAAATGCGTTGTTTACGCCTCCGAACATAAAGACTCCGCCCTTATTGTCCGACGCGGAGTTGCCCTTCAGTTCATTGCTGTCAGATGCAGCCAGAAAGATAGCGATATAGTTATTCGACGCGGTATTATTGCTCAGGGTGTTGTTGTCGGCATCTTCCAGGAAAATGCCCAGGATGTTGTTGGATATTTTATTGTTGGAGAGGGTGCAGGCATAAACTCCGCTATCTGCTTCTCCGTCCATTCCCCCGTTCACTCCTCCATTTACTTCTCCATCAACTCCTTCATTTACCCCATCATCCACATTTTCCTCCGGGGCCCTGAATAATTCGGATCTTCCGTCAAGGTATATCCCACAAGGCTCGCGGCTTTTCCCGGTACTGTTTGCTCCTGTAACGTTAAAGCCGCTAATTGTAACATTACTTGCCGTCATATGGAACACATGATCGCTCGGGTC
Organism: Methanosarcina sp. 1.H.A.2.2; assembly: GCF_000979975.1. Classification (NCBI taxonomy): domain Archaea; kingdom Methanobacteriati; phylum Methanobacteriota; class Methanomicrobia; order Methanosarcinales; family Methanosarcinaceae; genus Methanosarcina; species Methanosarcina sp. 1.H.A.2.2. The sequence goes on along the minus strand of NZ_JJQL01000052.1, from coordinate 29,342 downwards.
GGCTGCCTGGACAATCGTATCCTCCGGGTTTCCGGACTTTGAGATAATGGTTAGTTCTTTGTCCACATCCACATTTTCCGTATACGTTCCGCTGAAAACGAGAATGGTGTCCCCGGATTTAGAATGGTTTACAGCTTCCTGTATGGAGGTATAGTCTGCTCCTCCGTTTTCATCCACAGTGATGCCCGTAGCTGCTGCAGCGGTACCTGCGGGTATTATCATTAAAAATAATATCAGTAAAACGAATTCCAGTGAAAGGCAGTTTTTTATTTTCAGTTACCCAAACCCCTTTTTCACATTTAGCTTTTATTTCTATACAATATCTAACAGTTTGTTTAATTTCCTTTAATATGCCTGAAAACGAGTTTGAAGGCTGATATGCTTAGAGCGCCTACGGCCACTATCAGCAGGACAAAAAACACTCCGCCCACGAATTGGCTAAAGAGCATAAAAGAAGAAACGTGCCCCGGAAAAAAGAACTCTTTTATGTAATACAAAATTGTAACAAGTATCAACATTACTAAAGAGGCCATTGCTAAAGCCCGGGTGGATATTTTTTGTAACATTTTTGCCTTTCTCCTTCATGGAATCAGGATCAAGCCTGGTCAAAATTGTCTTCATCCCTTAAGGAAAGCTAAGCTGTTCTCTTTATTCCTCTATAGCTGCCTGCGCACGATCTCAATTTGTTGTTGACTCGTTAGCATCATTTGTTGTTGGTTCGTTTACTTCACCAGCTGGTGGTTCCGGGAAATCATCGGAACTGTTGTTTTGCTGTTCCGAGAGATTCTGTCTAGCAAGGTAATCTTCGATCATCTGTCTTTTTAATTCTTCAGGATAGTTTTCCGGAAGGTGCTCTATATCCTCAAGACTTTCGATCTGGACGGGCTCAAGCTTCTGGTCCTCTTCGAGCATTTTCCTTACAGTCTCGTTCTGCTCGGCAAGGGCACGAAGTTCATCACCACTAAGCCGGTTTAATTCATCACCTTCAGCAAACCAGGGGTCGCCTTCATTAAACCAGGGCGCATACGCAGTTTTTTCTTCGGTCTCTTCTTCCTCTTCTCCTTTATCTGCTGCTTTTTGTGTGCCCTCAGTAGGTGCAAAGAAAACGGCCGCCAGCAATACTGCTATAACCAGCGCAGATATTCCAAATTTCATATTAGTTTCCCATATTCCTTACTGCAATTCATTTCCCGTTTTTCTTTTTCTCGTTTGAATACTTTTGTTCAAATCCATTACTTTTTAAATAGAAGATTTATTTGTCTTTTTCTCCCCAGACTATCAAACAAAGAGTAAAGTTGGAATTTTATCTTACTAATTTATTTAATAATAATCGAATATTTGATTTTTTACAGAAAAGTTATATGATATAATATTTCTTTGTTATTTTGTAATGTAATTGATTTCTTATATTCTACATTGATCCGTGGAGAGTATTTCATGAATAAAACATGGGTGGCAGTAATCGTATTTTTTGTGTGTGCCATCGGAATTCTCGGAACATTTTACGAAAGCCAGGTTGAGGCAGCCGCTGATGTGGTTCTTTCTGGCAATGTGAGTTATACCGATGCCGAATTGCAGGAGCTGTATGAAAAATACGATATTACAGAAAATGACCTCAAATTTGCCAGAGGCGAACTTCCGAACTATCTGGAAGGCACTGTTTTTCATGGTAACTTAAGCGTCCTGGTCACCGAGACAGGCGAGCCTCCGGAGGGTTCGGCAGAGGGCGTGGATTATGATGTTGTAATGAGCGAGCCGGAAATGTCAAAAATAATGGAGGAGGCAAGGGCAGCCTATATTGACAAATATGGGGTAGACCCGGCAAATCCCAAACTTGACGAGGTCGATGGCTACCTTATCCCTATACAGGAAGCAAGAAAACTTGTGCTCCTTGATATGGTAAGGGAAATGGAATAAAAATGATTCTTAATTCGAAATAATCTGACTAAAATTAGAGTATTGAGGTTTTTGAATTCTGAATAAATCCGGATCCGGTGATCAAATGAAGGTTGGGAAAGGGAGCCGGGTGGACACAGGTCCCGGCAAAGAAAGTGCACGGCCCCGATTTTGTGAGTGCGGTTGAAAAAGTTAAAAAGTTTGGGCAACGCTTGAGCAGGTTTCTTAATGCGAGCTGCCCTGGATTTTCCTGACTTTCAGGAACCTCATAGCACGGCGCTCTCCTTCCGTCTCGACAAGCCCGGCTTTTGCCAGTTCGAGCAAGCGGGAATAGAGGAACATATCCCCTGCCAGATGGTATTCCTCCGAGAGTTTACCAAGCATTTCCCCGACAACTCTTGCCGCACTGGCCCAGGTTTCAGGTACACTTTCCAGGATTTTTTCGTCAAAAATATCGGGGGATTCGGAATACAGCTGCCCTCTCCAGAGAGTCCGAAGCGGCATATTATCTTTTTTTAGTTCTTCCCACCTGCCCAGGTAATAGGCGAGTTCTTCTTCCGTTAAGCGTCTTGCCTTATTTTTCCCGGATAGGAGCCACTCAGGCCGTAATTCCCCAAGGAAAATCGGGACTATACGCTCGGTTATCCCGTTTTCATGAACAACGTCAAGGCCCTCGGTGAGGTCAACAACAAGGAGTTCGGAAGGATTTTTTTCCCGGGAGAGCAGTTCCAGAAAACCCGTATATTCACAAACGGACCTGCGGGTAAACCAGACGATCTTTTCGGCTTCGGTTTCAGATACCTGCTTCCAGAAGTCTTTCACCCGGTTCCAGAACATTTCGGCTTCAGGCGCTTGGGTCATGTAGGCCGCTTCGTCTTCCATTTCCGCAAAAAGGGATTCAAAATATTTTTTTCTCAGTTCCGGGTCGTAAGGAGAGACCGAACCGAGGCTCAGGTCATCCGGAAGGGCAAGGACAGTTTCCCCGGGATTGCCGCGGAGAGCAAATTTCAAGGAGCCCCCCGCCGATTCGGTGAAGATTATATGAACTGTTTTGTTTGTCATTTTCAAGCACCATGTTTTTGAGAGAATTTTTTAAGGGAGGTGGTGAATAAACAGGATTTTTTTAATGGATAATGGGCTTACTTACATAAAAACAGGCAGTAGTGAAAAAATATATTTCACCTCCATTTTTCAAATATGCTGGCTTAGGAAGGTGTTTCCGGGATGCATAGGCGGGTTTTATAATTATATTTGCCAAACGAAAACCTCAAATATTAGTTAGACTAACTAACTAGTTAGTCTGGCTAACTAAATCCCACTAATCTCGTTAATGGAGAGCAAAAATGGCAATCTCTCAGTTTTTTGAAAAAATTGACCGATATTATCAAAAAAATTTAAAAGAATATGAATTCTCCGAAGAATACAGCGATATCAGCTTCAATACATTCCTTTACCTCAGGAAAATAAATTCCCTCGGCAATCCCACAATGTCCGAACTGGCAAAGGCCATGGAGGTCAGTAAACCTTCTGCAAGTAACATGGTCTCTAAAATGGCGGAAAAAGACCTGGTTGAAACAGGGGCTTCTCCGAAAGACGGAAGAGTTTGCCTTCTAAGGCTTACCGATAAAGGGAAAAAGGTAGTTGAGATTGAAAACGGGGCTGACATGAAGTTTTTCGAAAAAGTCCGGGAAATCTTGGATGATGAAGAACTTGAGGTTCTGGAGAAGATTTTTGAGAAAATCGCCGCCGGCCTGGAAGAGGAAAATGCATGACCGATGAGCAGGAAATGAGGGATGCAAGCATCGGGAAGCTGTTCCTGAAATTCGTATTCCCTACAACCATCGGGTTGATCGTTGTGGGAATCCAGGGAGTTATTGACGGTTTATTTATCGGAAACGCCGTGGGTGATCAGGGACTGGCAGGGGTGACCCTTGCGTTTCCCACGCTTATCGCCATAGCCGCAGCAGGTCACATGATAGGAATCGGGGCATCAAGCCTTGTAGCCCTGACCCTTGGCAGGGGAGATCAAAAGCGGGCTCATCGACTTGTGCATAATGCTTTTCCCCTGCTCCTGCTTGCGGGAATAGGGCTTACCATCTTCGGGCTAACCTTCTCGGATTCCTACCTCCGGCTGCTGGGAGCTTCCGGCCCGGTTTTTGCCATGGCCGATGACTATCTCAGGATTCTTTTTGCAGGATCGGTATTCCTGCTCCTGGCAATCGCCCTCGATCCCCTGGTCCGAAACGACGGAAGACCCGGCCTTGCCATGTTATGTATGGTTGTGGGTGTTGGCGTAAATCTCGGGCTAGATTACCTCTTCATCGTACGCATGGGCATGGGAATTCCGGGAGCTGCCATTGCCACCGTAATCGCTTTTTCCCTTTCCGGAATCCTGCTGTCGCTCTACCTTTTCAGCAAGTGGGCCGGACTGAGGCTAAAACCCCGGGCCTTTCGCCTGGAGCCGGGAGTTATTCTTGAGATCATAAAGGCAGGCCTTCCGTCCTTTGCAATTCAGTTTTCAACCTTCTTCCTGCTCTTTGCAAACAATTACATGCTGCTCAGGTACGGATCGGCCCTTGCGGTTTCAGGCTACGGTATCATAGGATATGCCTTCTCGATCTTCTCCCTTATCTTTGAAGGAATCGCGGTTGGCACCCAGCCAATAATCGGGTTCAATTACGGAGCCCGCTGTTACTCCCGGGTTGCAGGAACCCTGAAGCTGGCTGCGATTTCCTGCATTGGAACCGGAGCATGCGGATTTCTCTTTCTCTCAGTATATCCGGAACAGGTTATCCGTATCTTCAACCACGACAGCCCCGAACTCCTGGCAATTACCCTCAACGGCATGGGGATTTTCATTTTTGCCCTCCTTGCCCAGGGAACGGTCATGCTGGGTTCGGTATATTTCCAGGCCATAAACAGGGTCAGAACTTCCCTTTTCATCCAGCTCGGAAAAGTATTTCTCTTCCTCCTCCCCCTGCTCTGGATTTTACCCCCTTTAATGGGCATTGATGGGGTCTGGCTCGCAACCCCGGCTGCGGAATTCCTGATGCTCCTGGTCGTACTGGGCTTGCTCTGGAAGGAGTTTGGTTTTCTCAAGAGTAGAATACCTGTAAGTGAGGAAGGCCACTCCCTTGCTTCTGAGATTGTATTAACTCCAAACAACTAAAGAAGGCTTCCATGCCCCCTGCGAACACTGTCGTCAGAACCCCCCTGTATGCGGAATTCAAGGACCCGGACGTCAAGGGGGCAAAAGCCTCTCGATTGCGTCGAGTGCGGGTGGGCACGTTTTGGAAAAACGGTGGCTGCCATAGCTAAAAAGAGTAGAGGGCTGCCTTACTTAGCAGCCCGGTTTTCATGCGGACTGAATTTTCTGCAGCCCGGTTTGTTTTGAGTTCTCAGCTCATCTGCAGAGGGTCCACTTTCATATATTCCCGCAGCACGGTTGTTGCATAACTTCCCTTGGGCAGCATGAATTCAAGCACTGCCTTTGATTTTCCGGGGTTCAGCTCGTCTTCCGAGACCTCGAACTTCGGTTCCACCTGCAGGAGGACTTCCCTGCGGGTTCCTTTCGAGCTCATTTCCGGGAACTCTTCTATATTAAAGCCTTCGAGAGAGACTTCAAGTTCTTTAAGGACCTCGCTTTCGATTTCTCCCGGGATTCCGGATGCAAATGCAGTCTTAAAGCCCGGAAGTGGGGCTGTGATGAAAGCACGGCCTAGCTTTATCAGGCGGTTCATGGCGTTTACGGTTTCGGAGGTGACTATTTCAGTCTTTGAGGAATCCGGAAGGCCGGCTTCGTTCCTGAAGCAGACGAGATCTCCGTCTACTGCCTGGTTTAAGGGGAGGCCACGTTCAATCCGGCGGCAGAGAATTATGTTATAAATATAGGACTGGTAGCCGTGTACAAACATCCTGTAGAGGTTCTGGGGGAGTACGCGGAAAGCTCCGGAATAGTCTTCCGGGTTTGCTATAAGGTGGTTCATCATTGCCCGTTCGTGGCCCAGACGGAGGGGGTAGGTTTTCAGGCCCTCTTTATAATCGCGGGTCTCTTTGACAAACTGGCGGGCCTTTTTTGTCTCCTCGGGTTCATCCGGGAAGGGATCAGCAATATAGCGAAGGGCTGCTTTTTCAAAGTTTCCTTCAACAATGTCTTTTCCTACCAGATGAGTCACAGGGCGGACAGAGCCGAAACGCTGGACCCCGAAGAAGTTGGGAACGCCGCCCTGCGCAAGAATTTCGTCAGTTGTCTTTTTGAGCAGAGAACCGGTCTCTTCGGGAGAATTCTCAATATTCCGGATTGTAATTATGAAATCATTTCCCCACAGGTCTCCAAGTTCCACGGACTTCCGGGAGCGACCCAGAACTTTTAATTCTATGTCTTTTAAGTGGATTTTTTCAATTTCGGATGCATCGGTATCAAATATGCTGATCTTCTGGGTGGTGAGTGCCCTTTTGTCCTTTGTGCCTGCAACGCTGATTCTTTTCTGGCTTACCTGCAGGATTTTTGCGAGGGTCCGGGTCATGTGGTGTGTATCCCAGTCCCGTTTTGTAAGTTCGAGGATGAGGTATTTTCCTTCCTTTCCTTCCTCCCGGTTTGTGATCTCTTTTACAATGAAATCCTCTATTTCCTGGCGGATCTGCCCTCCAAGACCTTCGGTATCAGTAAAGTAAAGATTCATTCCGATCTGTTTTTCAATTTCCGGAACTTCCATAAGTTGCAAACACTCCTTTAATAAATTGGGTAATATTTCCTGGTAAAAATTTACGGCTTGATTTACTGGATAAAATTTACTGGGTATAATTTACTGGGTATAATTTACTGGATAAAATTTACTGGATAAAATTTACTGGATAAAATTTACTGGGTATAATTTACGGGATAAAATTTGATGGGTATAATTTACGGCTGGATTACTGACTAAGAATTAAAAGGATAAGATCTGCTGATTAATGGTGCAGATCAACAGCTTCCAGGGAAGTGTTTTCTTCCCGTGTGCTGTCGAGGTTAATAGATGGAACTTATTTAATTGCTCTGGTGCTGATGTCAATCACTTTTACTTCGCTTGTGTTTACGAAGGTCCAGCTCCTGTAAGTTTCGTTTTCTCCGATTGCCTGAACCTTTGCCTGAGCTGTTTTTCCTGGAAGTCCGCCTGCATAAAGGCTGGAAGTAGGGTCGAGCATGAGCCAGGAACCGTATTCATCGGTCAGATAGTTTACGTCAACATTTCCGTAATAAGCCCTTATTCCTTTAACTGCGGCGTCAGTTGAATGGGTTCCGTTGCCTATATAGACACCTGCGAAGGCATGGGTGTCTGTCAGATAGACTCGAGTCGTACCCCCCACAGCTTCGAGCATGGATGAGAGGAGAATTGCCTGATCTTCACAGTCTCCTGCTCCGATCCTCAGAGTAACGTTGGCTGGCTCCCATATGTCGTTACCCCTCGGGTCACTTACATATTCGACTTCCTCTTTTACCATATCAAAAAGGGCACAGACCTGATAGATATTATAAGCTCCGGGATATGAGCGGGCTACTTCGGCTGCTCTGTTCCTTACATCAGGCTCGGCTGGTTCCACCAATCGGTTTATTTTATTAAAGTAATAAGCAGGATTGTATCTGTATTTTGGAGTAATTTTTTCGGACATCGGCTTTAGATCCGTAGTGAACCCGTTCATTAAATAGGGCTCGTATTCATGCCATTTGCCTTCCGATGTCGAGGCAAGCAGCCAGAGGACGATGCTGATGCTGGCTTTTTCTTCTTCGGGTACCTGAACTGCAATTATTCCGAGACTCTGCTCTTCTCCCGGGATAAGTAAAGCTCCACAGTCTTCGGAAAAGATCTTGTTTTCGGAGGCGTTAACAGAAACTCCGTACCTATCAATAAAGATTGGGTTTCGACCTTCGTTTTTGATACTTATTTTAAAATAACTTATTCCTCCCTGGAAAAAATCTGAGGTCTGATAACTGCTGCTCAGAGAGAAACCAGGCTGCAGTGGAGTTCTCAGGACAGGAGTAAGTTCTTTTTTCGCAGTGGAATATGAAGGTATTGCCGGAAAAGTAAAAGAAGCCGTATCAGGTGTGAATACCTTTTCAGAGCTTTCAGACTCCACACTCAGTCCAAGACAATCTCTTAACTCATGCGTAAAATTACCAATTGAGTCCGAAATGAAAAATACAGCCATTGTAACCAGTACAAGGCATATACATAAGACAGCAATTTTCAAGGCTGCGTTTTTTCCTGAAACCCCTGGGTTATTCATTAATACCCTCCGGAATAGAATAACAGGCAGAACTTTCTTCTGTCAGTGAAAACATCTCTTCAGGTATCCTCTTATCACTTTTTAAAACGGGTCTCTAATCCCTTTATCCGGGCACTCTGGTAATTAAACAAGTTTAAGATCCCGAGTAATCTTATCTATAAGCTCTTCTTTTGCCGGTCCGATTCCGAGCACTGTGACTGTTCCGGAAGGAATTTCCGTAAGTCCTGCGTCCTGTATCAGGGCGGTTGGAAGCCCTTCCCGTCTTGCTTTTTCCTTAAGCTCATAAAGGTCCTTAAGGGTGGGAACTTTCAGGACAACTTTTTTTTGTCCTCCTTCCCTCCATTTTTCAAGGTCGCTTTTGCTTGCCCATTCAGCCGCAGAAAGAGCAGCATGAGCCACCTGTACAGCAAACTTACCTTTGGAAAGTTTCAGGTCATCCCGGGTTACTATACACTGTTTGTATTCACTCATTTTTTGCCTCGGGCTTATTCAAAGGCAGCCTATATCTTAAATGTTTTCTGTGCAGCCTTTCCGGATCGAGTTTGAGATGTTCTCTCAGGCTTTCTCACAACCTTCTTCAGACTGCTTCAGTCTACAGACTGCTGTACTGTTTTCAAATATCTGATAGTACTGTTTTCATAGATCTATAGTTTCCAGGTTTGATAAAACCTCTATTAATAATCTTCCTAAAAATATTATATTATATTCAATACCATTTATAGTTAGTTCATATAATATTTTGAAGGTATTCCAAAATATATTCGGCAGTATTTATTCCCCATGCATCAAAAATACCTTTTCCCGAAGGCGTCCCATTGACCTCAAGTATCCGGGAACCCTGTTTATTTCCATTGCCCCTATCTTCAATTTTATTATTTTCATTTTTAGATTCATTTTTAGATTTATTTTGATCTTCAGGGCCTTCTATAATATCAATACCTGCAAATGTCGTGCCTACTGCAAGGGCAGCTTTTTCTGCAATTTCTTTTTGTTCATCAGTAAGTACACATCTGTCTGCACTTCCTCCCTGACTGAGGTTGTTTACCCAGGAACCTGCTGCGGCTTTTCGGTAAATTGCGCCTATGGCAGTGCCTCCTACAACAAAAGCCCTTATGTCCCTCCCGGGGTTTTCTATAAACTCCTGGATATACAGCATCCCCCTTTCTTCAAGCAGGCTTTCAAGAGCCTCTTCCACAGGTACAGGCCCGGTTTTTCGATCTGAAAACCTGATTTCTCCTTCCTTTACCCTTGCAATATCCTTTCCCTTATAACCAAAAACAGGTTTTATGACAGCATCTCCGAATCCGGATACTACCCTTAAGGCTGCTTCCACACTCTGGACGGCTATGGTTTCAGGTACCGGAAGGCCGGCTCTTGCCAGGAGATAAGAAGCATGGTACTTGTTTGCCGCATTCCGGATAGCTTCCGGAGAGTTTATAACCGGAACTCCTTCTGCCTCCAGCTCCCTCAGGATATCAAACCTGAAAGATACTCCTTCAAAAGCCCCTGCCCCGGCATCTCTGACAATGAGGGCATCAAGGTCTGAGAGCAGGATTTCCCCTGCTTTAAAAAGAGCTGCCGGCTCGTGAGTTTTTGAACTTACACTGACCTCTGCTGTCCTTAGGTCGAGAACAAAAGGAGAAAAGCCTTTTTCCTTCGCTGCATTGATGAGAGCCCGGGCTGTCCAGTCTTCCGGGTCAGTAATTGCGATCCCTATTTTTTTCATAGGGTATGATCTGGTACCCTTATTATCAAGTTTACGATAAAGATATTCGGGAGGCTTACAGGGGTTTCAGCGAGGTGATTGATCTCAGGCCTGCTCTGCAAGAGGCTCAAATCCCTGCTTTTTACGATATTCATTGATTGCCCTGTGAATGGCTTCCCTGGACACTACCGAGCACTCCAGTTTTCCCGGGGGAAGCCCCTCAAGTGCTTCAGCCACGGCTTCGTTTGTGAGCCCCCAGGCTTCTTCGAGGGTTTTGCCTTTTATCAGCTCTGTTGCCATACTGCTTGATGCGATTGCTGCTGCACAGCCAAATGTCTTGAATTTTACATCCTCAATCCTGTTGTCCCGGATTTTCAGGAAAATTTTCATCTGGTCCCCATGAGGGTTTCCGGCTTCTCCGACGCCGTCAGCATTCTCTATTTCCCCCACGTTTCTCGGATTCATAAAATGGTCCATCACCTTTTTATTATACACAAAATCCCCTCGCTTTTCCCTCACTTCTTAGATTGCGATTTTTCTCTCAGGCTTATCAGCTTTCATCAGCGTTCATCAGCTTTCATCAGCTTTCATCATCCCTTGTCCACTTTTATCCACTTTTATTCACTCTTATCCGCAGGTTTATAGAATGGAGATATAGCCCTCAATTTTTCAACGACCTCAGGCAGCACCTCGAGTACATAATCAATATCTTCTTCTGAGTTTGCATCCCCAAGGGTCAGGCGCAGAGAACCCAGGGCGGTTTTCGGAGGCACTCCTATTGCCCTGAGCACGTGTGAAGGGTCAGAAGAACCCGAAGAGCAGGCGCTACCTGTTGAACAGCAGATCCCCATCTGGTCAAGCATGAGCAGCAGGGACTCCCCTTCTATATACTCAAAACTGAAGTTCAGGTTCCCAGGAAGACGTTTTTCCGGATGCCCATTGAGCCTGCAGTGGGGAATTTCAAGGATTCCGGCCATGAGCCGGTTTCTCATTTTCCTGAGCTTTTCATTATGTTCCTCGATGTTTGCAGTTGCAAGTTCTATCGCCTTTCCCATTCCTGCAATCCCTGCGACATTCTCTGTCCCTGCGCGTTTTCCTCTCTCCTGCGCGCCCCCGTGCATGTAATTATCAATTTCTGTCCCTTCTCTTATGTAAAGGGCTCCGACACCCTTTGGCCCATAAAATTTATGCGAGGAAAGGGAAAGCATGTCCACATCCTTATGTTCCCGCTGCAGATCAAGGGGGACCTTCCCTATTACCTGTACGGCATCGGTATGAAATGGAATCCCGTGTTCTCTTGCAATCTTCCCTATCTCCAGAATAGGCTCGATTGTCCCGATTTCGTTATTGGCATACATGACCGAAATCAGGACTGTATCTTTTCTTATTGCGGCTTCCACCTCCGCAGGGTCTACAAGCCCATACCTGTCTACAGGCAGATAGGTTACATCAAAGCCCTGTGTTTCCAGATACTCACATGGGTAAAGCACTGCATGGTGTTCTATTGGCGTGGTGATGATGTGCTTTCCTTTCTTTCGCCTGGCAAAAGCCGTGCCTTTGACAGCCCAGTTGTCAGACTCGGTCCCGCCTGAAGTAAAATATATTTCTTCAGGCCTGGCCCCTAGCGCCTTTGCAAGCTTTTCCCTGGCGGTTTCCACAGCCTCCCGGCCTTCTCTCCCTATTGAGTACAGGGACGAAGGATTGCCGAAATGTTCTTTCAAAAAAGGCAGCATAGTTTCAACCACTTCCGGTTTTGTGAAAGTGGTGGCTGCATGGTCCATGTATACTAAGCGCTTCTCTCCCATCAGAACCCCCAGGGAAAATAGGATTTTGCTCGATATGAATTTATTGTGCGCCCTTTGAAAACTTTCAGTTTGTATCATGAAGGTGCGAAAGTATCGGAAATGTGAAAGTATCTGAAGGAACGTGCATGGGGGAAAGTATCTGAAAATAAAAAATATCAGGTTGTACCGACGGCCTGGATTACACTGCAAATAATTTTCCAATCACTACGAAGGTATTTATAATTCGATTTCTTTAGTCCGGTTCCAGTTAACAGGAGGCAAAAAAGGTTTTGCTAAAACAATTTTCTATTATTCTTGGCATATATTTTCTGGGCGAGCTGCTTCAGAAAGCATTCGTGTTGCCTGTTCCGGGCAATATCCTGGGTATGTTAATCCTTTTCTTCGGCCTGTATACAGGTGTAATTAAACTCGAAATGATAGACCGGGTAAGTGATTTTCTGCTTGATAACCTGGCTTTTTTCTTCCTTCCCGCAGGTGTCAGCCTTATAACCTGCTTTGCTGTGCTTGAAGGAAAATTGACCGCCGTCATCGGGGTTTCCATTATCTCAACAGTGATAATTCTGGGTGTAACCGGGCTGACAGTAGAGTTTGTCAAAAAGTTCCTCCAGAGAAGGTCGATGAAGATGGCTTTTTCCGGAAAAGGGAAAGTTACGGTCGGGAAAAATCCTCAAAAAGCACAGGCAGCCGAAAGAATACAGACATCAGAAAGAATACAGGCACGCGAAAGAAAAACGAAAGAGGTGAGCTGAAGTGCAGGTTGGTTTTTTGAATGAGTTTCTCAATACACCCTTATTTGGAATTCTTATTTCTTTAGTTGCTTTTCAGATAGGTACTCTGCTCTATAAGAAGACCCGTTCTTCGGTCTTCAACCCCCTTCTTGTAGGCTTTGTGCTTGTGATTCTTTTCCTCCTTTATTTCAGGATCGATTTTGAGACTTATAATATGGGCGGAGACTACATTTCCTTCTTCCTCGGGCCTGCAACCGTTGTCCTTGCCGTGCCTCTCTACAAAAAAATCCAGCTCCTGAAAAGCGATGCCCTCCCTATAATTACAGGAATTAGTGCAGGCTGCATTGCGGGTATGTCAAGCATTCTTATTTTCTCCAGCTTTTTCGGGCTTGATGAAGCCATAACCAATTCTCTTGTCCCGAAATCCGTGACTACACCCATAGGAATAGAGATTTCAAAACAGATAGGAGGCCTGCCTGCAATAACAGTGGCTGCAATTATAGTAACAGGAATCCTGGGAGCTGTGCTCGGGCCATTCATCTGCCGCTGCTTCCGCATAAAGGACAGGGTCGCAGTCGGCATTGCAATCGGCACAGCTGCTCACGCTCTCGGGACAACAAGGGCAATAGAAATAGGGGAAACCGAAGGAGCAATGAGCGGACTTGCAATAGGGATTGCCGGTTTGATTACGGTTTTTCTTGCGCCGGCGCTGCTTTACGTGTTCGGGCTTCTATCCTGAGAAGCTTAACTCCCAAAAAATAATGAAACTAAAAAAGGTGTGAAACAGAATATAAGTGAAAAAGAGTGTTTTTCAGATAGTATTTCAGATAGTATTTCAGATAGTATTTCAGATAGTATTTCAGATAGTATTTCAGATACTATTTCAGATACTATTTCAGATTCCACTTAATTCTGTTTTGTCTACATCCTTGAAGATTTATTCTGTCGCTTCTGAGCTTGCGGATTACCTGAAATCCGTATACATCCGCATCTGGAAGTTGCCCTGCTGTATCTTTTTCCTGATGATCCCTTTTGCTATTCCCACATAGATTTCTCGAACCTGAGGAATTAGCATGGAAAATCCTATAGCGTCGGTCAGAAAGCCGGGAGTCAGGAGGGCAAAACCTCCGATCAATACAAAGAGCCCGTGCAGGAGTTCATTTCCCGGCATATATCCCTGTCCTGTTGCTTCCTGGATCTGGCGGAGCACCCGAAAGCCCTGGCTTTTTGTCAGGTAAGCTCCAAGGGTCGCAGTAATCAAAATAATAAGTATGGTGTTTAGAGTTCCGATTATGCCCCCTATCGTGATCAGGAGATAAATCTCAACAAGGGGAATAATCAGAAATAGGGAAAAGAGTTTCAGAAACATGGTGGTCAGTTTCAGAGATTATTGGATATTTATAAAGCGTTTATTAATTTTCATCAGTACTGAATAATTTATTTTAAATTTTAAGTAATAAGAAGAGTATAGTTCTCATATATTGTTTTTTTGGAGCTTCATCTATCAGGACTTCCCGGAACCAGGTTAACAATGGAATACACATTTTTCAGGAACAGAGCAAAAATTACAGAGCAAAAATTACAGGCTATAAAGATGATCTCAAAGATCGTACACATTTCCCAGGGCTTCTTTAAAAGTAACATCAACGTCTTCTACGTGAGCATAATTAGGCCCTTTCCGAAGCTCGTTTATCAGAAGTTCGAGGGCTTCTTGCCTGCCTTCAGCGAGAACAAAAACACTACCATCCCTGAGGTTTATAGGGTTACAGTCCACCCCAAAGCGCTCGGCAGCATTTCTTGCAAACCTTCGAAAACCCACGCCCTGTACCCTTCCGGATACGAATATTTCCGCTCGCACAGTTTCTCCAGAGGTCACAAGTGGCTATTTTGAATAAGAACGATATATATTTATGGTTAGGTCGATTGGTGAAATTAGACGGAAAACTCAGAAACTTCCGGGAAAGGAAGCACGAAAATCTCAATATTCAGAATTAATATCATGAAGTACTGGTTATCCTGAAATATACGACCTCAATTTCCTTACTATTTCTGTCCCACGTTTACGTAATTTTTTGATATCGTCCTGGTATACAACAGCTGCTGGTACTAACAGTAACGGGACAGTTGCTGCAGCTTTAACTCCTTCTGAAACAGGCAGCGCAGCTAAAAAGCTCGCTCCGGTAACACCATAAATGGGAACTATAGGAAACAGCATAGCCAGACCAAACGCTCTTCTGAAATGTATACCTAATTTTGCAGCCAGAAAACCATTCGACCCTATGACCAGACCAATGCCGATACTGGGCCCTATAGTCCGAAACGGATTATATGATGGTCCGATATAGAGTCCAAAATCGATGCCAGAAAAGGAAAAAAGGCCATTTAATTGATTCCTTTCCTCATTTGAGTTCCCTCCAAGGCCTGATACAACTATACCTATGTCCAGTTGCAGAGACCCTCTTCCTACTTCCCTTCCACCCATTATAGCCATTATATTATAAATTTCCCGGATCAATAATATAATTTACCTATCTTCCGGTTTCACCAAAAAACTCTGTTAAATAGGGATAATATCTCCTTCTTCTATTGCAAAACCAAAAAAAATGAAAATTCCGATTATATCGAAAATTCCTATTAATACGACTCAGTCTATATGTGAGCTTTAAAAGTTATTTTAAGGTACAGGAACTCACCAGGGATGAAGATTTTAGCGTCCAAAAAAGTGCAGCCAAACCCCTTAACTTTGCAGTTCCGCATATCCCTGAAATGCAAAAAGTATGGAATGACTTGATTCAGCTAAACAGTAGTGAATTCTATTTTTACTATTTTGTATACAGTTCATGGGGTTATGCCTTTTCTTCGAATTTATAGAACTTCCGCCACACTGTCTTTAAATATTTTTGAATGACCAGTAGATCCTAATTTATTAAGTTTTGATCCTCATTTTTCACTTATAGCTTATGGAGAAACTTCGTCTTTCTTGCTCTTTGTTTATACAAAAAGTTATTCAGTCGTTAAAATATAGAAAATATTATATGATACGAGGGTTTCTATTGAAACTCTTATGTATAATTATTCTTAAATATATTTCTAATGATTGATTATGTGTTTATTTATTCATCTTTGGGGAATGATTTCCTTTCAAGCCATTTCCTTGACTGGGGTTTGTAATAGAAAGTAGGGGATAAAATGAACGAAAAATATCTTAGGTACGTACTGCAAAACAGGAAAAAAATAGGATTTTCCATTTTAAATCTAATTTTCGTGATTTCACTGGGGATATTCATTCTTCATAACATATAGTCCAATTCTTCATACATACCATCAGATAAGACGGTTTATGTAGCGGGGGATGGAAGTGAAAACTTCACCTGTGATGGGAGTGATGATCAGGTAGAGATAAATCAAGCTCTTGAATATGTTGCAGAAAATCCGTTGTTCACAACCGTTCATTTGAAAGGTCCAAATACATACGTTATTTCAGATAGTATTTTCATTGGAAATAATACGACCCTGGAAGGAGATCCTACAGCCGTAATTAAGCTTAAAGACAAAGCGGAATGGCCAGTAGGTAAGCCCCTGATAACGCAGATGAACAATACCGGAATCCATGGAGTCGCTATAAAAGGATTTGAAATTGACGGAAATCATGACAATAATCAAGACAAAAAGAAAGGACTCGGATATTACAATATGGTCCACTTCCTCAATTCCAGGGACATTCAAGTTCATGACATGTACATGCATGACGGGCATGGAGAAGGGTTGAAAGCAAATCGTGGTTATAATATTCAGTTTTACAATAACAACGTGTATAAATTGGGGCATAATGGACTTTTTGCTATCGATTGCCTGAATGTAGAGGCCTGGAACAATAAAATAACCTGCAGGACTGACAGCGGTCTGAGAGCATTGAACTCAAACCACGTAAAATTCCATGATAATGTAATCGACTCCTTTTACCACTGGAGTGCAGGCGGCCCTGGAATTCTGATTGAGAAAACAACAGGTGTAGTCAATAATGTGGAGGTCTATAACAATACTATCCATAATACTTATGGACCCGCGATCTGGTTGATAGGCTGGTCAGAGCCTTATACCAGGGAAGATGCACAGAATGTCCACATTTATCGCAATATCTTTTATAATACTGGTACAAACCCGGGCATTGACTGGGTTGGAGGCATAGTAACAAGTGGATTTTATGATACCCTCATTGAAAACAATATCTTTGACGGTGTATATCATTCTGCAGTTATTCACATGTATCCTAAAGGTACTCACATATAT
Organism: Methanosarcina sp. 1.H.A.2.2; assembly: GCF_000979975.1. Taxonomy (NCBI): domain Archaea; kingdom Methanobacteriati; phylum Methanobacteriota; class Methanomicrobia; order Methanosarcinales; family Methanosarcinaceae; genus Methanosarcina; species Methanosarcina sp. 1.H.A.2.2. The sequence goes on along the minus strand of NZ_JJQL01000052.1, from coordinate 12,654 downwards.
CCTACATATGAAGGTCATCCCAATCTTTCACCTAAAGGAACAGGATATACAACAATTGTCCGCAATAATATTATCGTAAATACCCAGAAGCGCACAAAAAATCCTGATGGGACAGGATATGCAGCAATCAATTATCTCTCTGAAACACATACTTTTGTGCTGGAAAATAACTGTCTGTACAATAACTCTGCAGATAACTACCTGAACTGCACATCAACCACTGATATCTATGTAGATCCGCTCTTTGTAAACCGGAATAAACATGATTACCACCTGAAACCAAACTCTCCTTGCATTGGTGCAGGACATACTTCAGTAACTTCTTCAAAAGAGTTGGGAGAAAATGGCAGCCAGATCAACATAGGAAGGTATAGTTAACCGTTTAGAACTTACGCAATAGAACAGAGAAAAATAACATGAAACTTAACTGTTCAGGTAGCCTTATTAAGGCTACACAATTTGTCCTCTTTCCGAGGAAAAATTGGATATAAGACTCACTTTATACAGTATTTTTTGGACATTTATTATTTTATTCTGCTATTATTTTATTCTGCTATCGATTTTCAATCTTAACGTGAATTTCCTGGATTTTTATGCAGGAGTTAAAACGGCTAGATGATGGTTTAAAGACAAAAAACGGTAGCATTCAGTTATCATCAAGTTTCAATTTGATTCTCTTTTATTTGGAGATATTTTAAACAAGTTATCAGAGAAAATATTAATTTTCGAAAAAATACTGCGAAAAGTAGGTTAATTATCAGAAACTCGATTAATCACTCAAAATACCAGATTCAAAGCTCAGATTCAAAGCTCAAATTTTAAGCTATAAAATCAGCTCGTAACGTAAAAAAGAAAAAATAGATATCCTGAACCTACAATACGTAAGTCCGATATCTATGTAAAGCCTGGAAAGAAAGATAAATAAGTCTGTCTAATTTCGAATTTAAACTTCCCGTGCTTCTTATTAATCAGACTTAATCATCTGGTTGATTTTGTTGTAAAAATCTACTATTAAATTTGCGGCCTCGCTTTCCATGTTCAGCTGGAAAGTGCGGATTTGCTTTCCGAGGGGTTTTTCCAGGATAACGCCTGACTCGACCAAAGGTGTGATGACCCTTGATACACTGGAGTGAGACAATCCGGTTGCTTCGGCTATACCTGAAAGGTAGGTTGGTTCATTCTGGTTTTCGATCAGGTTTTTAAGTACTGTCATCTGTGCGGTTTTCCCGAAAATTTTTTCTAGTGGATCCATTGATATCATCTCAGAGGTGGCTGTTCTCTATAAGTGATTTCAGTCCCAATAACTATCTACGGTTAATAAACTTATCTCTTTATTGAATAGATTAGAGATATATAGCCGCATGAATCATCAAATTCGGTCTATTTTTGACTTCTTAAGGTAATATGAGATTTTTCCCATCAATTACGCCGGCTATCTTAGCTAAAAAGCTTATCGCTTCGTATCATCCCTGGGTGTTATTCTTTTGTTTACGATTTTTCAGTGAATAATCGGCATCAGATTCCATATTCACGATCTGGATGAGGGGATAAGCCTATTTTGCAGGTATCCCACCATATCCCTTCCAGATCATATAGATAATATTATTCCTTTATTAAAGGCTGCACACACAATTCCTTTTTCAAGGCTTGATCCCAAGCACATCCTCTACGTATGCCCTGAAAATTTCTGCAACGCTCCAGGCCTGGGCAATAGCCCCACCTGGAGAGTGAGGATAGTCCCCATCAAACACTTCAGAAATGGTGCAGATACCTGCGGTTTCAAGGTGCGTATCAAAGCCCTCAAGAAGAGCCCGCATGGTCTCAAGGCTGCTTTTCGAAGAATTATGGACTTTCAGGTAAGCTTTCACATAGGCCCCGAGGAGCCAGGGCCAGACTGTCCCGTTGTGGTAGGCCGTATCTCTGGTAAGGGCGTCTCCACGGTACTGTCCTATATATAATGGGTGATCACTCGATAGACTTTTGAGCCCGAATGGAGTCAAAAGATCTTTTTCAACTCGGTCTACAATCGCTTTTTCTTTTTCAGGAGAAAGCATAGTATAAGGGAGCGAGACAGCAAAGATTTGATTAGGGCGGATTGCAGGGTCTTTAACCTGGTTTCCGGTCTCATCCTGATATACAAGGTCAAAGAGACAGTTAGTTTCCGGATTCCAGAAAACATTTTCAAAATTCGAAGCTATCCCGGCTGCAAGAGTTTCATATAAGGAAATATCTTCGCCGAGAAGAGTACCCATGTAAGAAGCAGTTTTCAGGGCGTTATACCAGAGAGCATTTATCTCACAGGCTTTACCTGCTCTTGGGGTCACTGCCCATTCCCCTACTTTAGCATCCATCCAGGTTAGCTGAGGTCCCTGCCGAATAAGACAATCAGAATCCATGCCGATTCCAAAATCTGTGCCTTCGCAATAATTGTCTATAATATCACCTACAGTATCCCAGATATCCGAGAGGAAAAGGAAATCTTTCGTATATGCGAAATAGCGGTCCAGAGCATGAATAAACCAGAGAGAAGCGTCCACGGTATTGTAAACCGGATCTCCTCCGAAAGCCGGAAAAGTATTGGGGATCAAGCCTCTCCGACAATACCGGGCAAAATTTTTGAGAGCGGACTTTGCCTCATCAAACCGATAAGGAATTAAAAACAGGCCAGGCAGAGAAATCATGGCATCTCTTCCCCAATCAGAGTACCAGTGATATCCTGCAATAACTGTGTTTTCACCTGTAAAGTGATTTTTCACTACAAAAGGGTCAGTTGCCTTGAGAAGTTTGAGAGCAAATGGCTCAGTAAGCTTCGAATCGAGAACAAGAAGGTTCTGACGATTTGCTTCCCTTGTATAGAGTTTATCAACTTTCTCGAGAGTCAGAGAAGAAATATCTCCTGTTGAAGCAGCAATAAAAAAGCGGGAAGTCCCCGGTTCGAGTGTGCTTTCAAAATAACCCGGACTAAAGATATCCTCCTGAAAGTTAAGTCCCCGGTTCTTCTCAGCATCATACTCCAGGTTATAGTACCACTTTGGTTCGGCATGGTACTGGAGATTGGATGAAAGCGAAAAAGTAAAACCATTAGAACTTGCCAGTTCTACTCCCGCAGGACCAGCTCTCTGGAAGAAGGAAAGGTATCCGGAGCGAGCAGTGAGATTAAAGTCTCTTGAGCTTACCAGAGGGTAAATTCTTAGCAAAGCCCCCTCTTTTTCGGATGTAATATCATAGAGAACGAAGGTTGTGTTATTATTATGGACCATGAAGACTTTTTTCTTTAAGATAAAATCGCCGGGCTGGTAAACCCAGAGGGGAAATGGGGCACGAGTGAATTCGGAAAGGTAATTGAAGCCCGCAGGACAAATATTGTCCGGGTATTTATGGGTCGCAAGCCGATATACTTCTTCATCGATTGAGATTTCCTCATCAAGGGAAGAAAGCACCAAAAGCCTCCCCGGAGAATTCTCCGGAGCTGCTATAAGCAGTCCGTGGTAAGTCCTGGTCCCTGCCCCGATGACTGTAGAGGAAGCATATCCTCCAAGCCCGTTGCCTATAATCCATTCTCTTTTTATTCCCTCTTCATACGTTGAAAGAAAATCTGCTCCAAGCCTGCCCCCACTCATGTATATTTAATTAGGGTTGAATTCTTAAATAGCTGCACGTCTTGAAAAAACAATCCGTGTCTGCGAACTATTGACTCATCTTTGCATTCTGTTCAAGTCTCGCCCGAATTGCGATTCGGGATCACAGGAAATCGAAGATTTCCTGGGAGTTGCACTGCAAGTACAACAGCCTGCGGTCCTTTTCGCTGCGCTCAAGAGGACTAACTTATGGATTTTTCTGATCCGTATAACCTTATTCACTGTACTGTGTCGTTTCTGTCACGCTCGACGCAGGAGAGCGGTCTTTCCCAAAAAGAAAAGAAAGAAGAAAAGAGAAGAGGAGTGAAGAGAAGAAAGAATCTAAAACTCAGAAAGTAAAAAGAATATAAAACTCGAAAAGTAAAAGCCGCTGAGGACGCTTGTGAGTAAGAGCGAGAACCAAACAGATCAAAACGACATAAGTTTCGGCCTTATCTTTCTTTCAAATCTTTTTTCATTCTTTTTGCAGGGCCGCCAGCTTGTCTGGCGGAGGCATTTATATTTATTTGGGTTAAAAAAAGGTTTTTGGGGTAAAGGAAAGCATTCTCTTAGTCCTGTGGCTATTTCCTTCAATATTTGTCTCTCTCAATTGCGATACTGGCTTATAGATTGTTTTTATGGACTGGCGGGGAGGCCGAGGCCTGGGCGGCACAGAGAAAAAAAAAAACTGAAAGATTCTTTCCCTGGGTTCTTTTTGTTCTTCGCATATTTTCCCTTAGCTTTGAAACCCCCTGCCCAGGAGCAAAACTTTATTAGCTGCCGGGAAAAAGTTGTATCAATTAATATTTTGTTTTTTATAAAATTTTGAGGAATTTGAAAACTGTTGTTAAAAGGAGTTGAAAACATGACATATACCTATCTGAACCCAAAAATAGCCCTTATGGGGGCTGGCTGTGTAAAAGAAATAGGCAAACAGGCAAAAGAACTTGGGGGTACTAAAGCCCTGATCGTTTCCGGGAAGAGCAGGCATGGAGAGGAGCTTGCGGGGGATATCCGGAAGATCCTTGAAGCTGCAGGACTGAAGGCAGCAATCTTTGCAGGAGCAGAGCCGAACCCTACAGACAGCTCGGCTATGGAAGGGGCAGAAATATACAAAAAAGAAAACTGCGACATGATAGTTGCTGTCGGAGGGGGAAGCCCGATGGACTGTGCAAAAGCCGTTGGGATTGTGGCTAAAAACGGGGGGATGATTAACGACTACGAAGGCATCGGGAAAGTTACTAAAGGAATTCCTCCGCTTATCACGGTAAATACAACTGCCGGTACCGCAAGCGAGATGACGAGTTTTACAATTATCACGGACACGGAAAGGCACATCAAAATGGCAATCGTTGACCCCCGCATCACACCCGACGTGGCAGTCAACGACCCTGAACTGATGGTCAGTATGCCGCCAGCGCTTACGGCTGCTACCGGGATGGACGCCCTTACCCATGCAGTTGAAGCCTATGTTTCCACCATGGCTACTCCGACCACCGATGCGGCTGCTATCAAGGCAATAGAGCTAATCTCAAAATACCTGCCAGAAGCCGTTGCCCACGGGGAAGATGTAAGGACAAGAGACATGATGGCCCATGCCGAATATCTTGCAGGGATTGCTTTCAACAACGCAAGCCTTGGCTACGTGCACTCCATGGCCCACCAGCTCGGCGGATTATATAACCTCCCGCACGGCGTCTGCAACGCAATTCTCCTCCCTTATGTGGAAATGTACAACAAGGAGATCTGTCCTGAACGGTTTGCTGATATCGCAAAGGCAATGGGAGAAAAAGTTGAGGACCTGAGCCCTGAAGAAGCCGCAGACAAAGCCATAGCAGCAATCAAAAAGCTTGCATCCGACATTGGAATTCCTTCAGGTTTGAAAGAGCTCGGAGCCAGGGAAGAAGACCTCGAACTGCTGGCGGAAAATGCCATGCAGGATGTCTGCCGGCTTACAAACCCAAGAGAGCTCTCAAAAGAAGATGTAATTGAAATTTACAGGAAAGCTATGTGATCGGAAAAAAGTCATGTATTGATGCCAAATTATAAATAAATTTGAATATATGTCATTTATATTTAGACACTCAACAAGGGAAGAGACATGGAATACAATAAAAAGGGAGTGATTTTTAATGGGACGAATCTTGGGCGGTCTCAGGGGCCGTGGAGCAGAAAGCATACAACGCTACAAAATGCACGAAAAACTCGTTTCCATCGGAGATGACTACTGGATCGAAAACGAAGCTGGGGAGAGGGCATTCTATGTGGACGGCAAAGCTCTCCGTATTCGCGACACCCTGATCATCAAGGATGTGCAGGGACACGAGCTGTACAAACTCAAGGAGAAGCTACTCAGGATCAGGGATACGCTGGAAATCCAGGATGGGGACGGCAAAACAGCCGCAACAATAAAAAAAGCCCTGATAACGCCTCTCCGCGACCGCTGGAAAGTTGAAGTCGCAAATGGTCCTGAAATGAATGTGCAGGGCAATATTCTGGACCACGAATACAAGATTGAAGCTGGAAGAAATAAAGTTGCAGAGGTCTCCAAAAAGTGGTTCCGGATAAGAGATACCTATGGAGTGGAGATTTCTCCCGGACAGGATGCTGCTCTAATCCTGGCGATTACTGTGGCTGTTGACCAGATGGCACACGACTGAAGTGAGAGGTTTGAAAAAAGGGGAAAGAGGGGAGAAAAGAATGGGTGAAACCACCTCTTTTTTGAATATCCTTGAGACTGTAGGCGTCCTTGCCACACTGATCTTCGTGATTACCAGCATACTGGGCATGGGGTTCTCCCTGACAGTATCCCAGAAAAAACTTCCACGGAACCGGCAAGGTGAAGGGGAGATGCAAAAAAGCAGCTGAGAGCTCAAAAAACTGATGGCGCAAAAGTGACAGTCTGCACCCGAAAGCAGAAGGAATTTCCACGACAGCAGAAACAACAAGCTTTGTCATTGCCTTTGCTGCACTACTCTTTGTTTATAGCCTTGTCTCCCAAAGAATCTCTAAAACCGTTGTCACTACCCCGATAATTTTTGTTGCGGCCGGAATGCTGCTCAGCCCGGAAGGGCTCGACATGGTAGAATTTCCAGAAGGGAGCAGTTTCATCCTCAAGGTAGCTGAGGTGGCTCTGGCACTCACACTGTTCGCCGATGCTTCCAGGATCAAACTGAGGTCACTGGGCCAGAAGGAAGGTCTGCAAAACCGCCTCCTCTTTTTTGCCCTGCCCCTTATTATTATCGCAGGGACTGTTGCTGCTGCGATCATATTTTTGGACCTGAACTTTGCCGAAGCTGCACTCGTGGGAGCTATTCTTGCCCCTACAGATGCCGGGTTGGGCCAGCCTATCGTAAGCAACCCGAAAATACCTGTCCGGATCCGACAGAGCCTAAACATCGAAAGCGGGCTCAACGATGGGGGAGCAATTCCTCTTTTCATCTTCTTCCTTACACTGGCTAAAGGAGAGGAACTTAACCAGCCGATAGCTACTATTTTATCCCTAACAATTGAACAGATAGGGTATGGAGCTCTGGTCGGTATCACACTGGGTCTGCTTGGAGGATGGCTTTCCGGCAGGGCTATCAGGGCAGGATGGACTTCCACGCTTTACCGCAGGATTGAATTTCTGGCACTTGCCATCATCTCCTGGCTTGTGGCCGATACGCTGGGAGGAAGCGGATTCATAGCGGCTTTTTTAGCGGGAATGGCAAGCGGGGCTATGGGCAGAAAGGTCGAGGAGGAAGAGATAATTCTTACGGAAGCCGAAGGGAGCATCCTGAGCCTTGCAGTTTTCTTCATATTCGGGGTCGTAACCGCAACAAGGCTTCCAGCCATCGGTTTGTCTGAGGTCGTTTATGCAGTACTGAGCCTCACTGTAATTCGTATGGTCCCTGTAGCAATCTCTCTGATTGGTGCGGGTCTGCACCGCGAAACCGTCCTCTTCCTTGGCTGGTTTGGCCCGAGAGGCCTGGCATCGGTCGTCCTTCTGCTCATTGCTGTGGAAGAGGCAAAAGGGATTCCGGGGCTTGAAACGATAGTTCTTGTCGTGATCACCACAGTCCTCATAAGTATTTTTGCCCACGGAATTTCCGCAGGCCCTGCAGGCGAATGGTATTCACGGATAGTAGCTGCACTTCCAGAAGATGCGCCGGAAAGAATGGAAGTGAAGGAACTGCCTGCACGTCAGGGTTTTACCGCTACCGAAGGCGTGCTAAAAAACTCCAGGGAGAACACGAAATAAAGAGAAAAGAGGCAAAAAGGAAAGTGGGAAAAAGGAAAGTGGGAAAAAGAAAAGTGGGAAAAAGGAAAGTGGGAAAAAGAAAATAAGGAAATATAGAAGAGAAAATCCTAAAATTATATATGCTAATTTATATATATTCTGGGATTTATACATATATTGTGTCCATTCAGTGACTTAATAGTTTAATTAAAAAATGAGAGGAGATTGGGGTTTTTATCTTCTTTCTTTAGATGGGGGAGCTGGAGTCTTTACTTTCTTCATTTATTAAAATGGCAGCTAAAAAGACAGGATGCGAAGTTACTGATTTTTAATTCTTCTCAATTGAAATGCATGGAAATTAGAGAGCAAGACAGGGAAGTTGATCTATGAAAATTTGAAAAACAAAAGAGGCAGCAAAAGAAAAATCCGGAGTAAGAAAGCTTGGGGGATGTAAATATAAATGCAAATACCAGTTCAACGCCAGCCAAAATTCTAATTTACAGCACTGCTGCAGTTCTTCTTACACTTGGTATGAAAGCGATTTCAACTATACTGGTACCGATTTTTTTCGCTCTTTTTGCCTTTCTAATCTTTGCTCCTCTGGTTCGCTGGCTCATGAGGAAAGGGGTTCCTGGAACAGTTAGCGTTTTTCTTGTAATCCTGTTTTTCATTTTTGTTTTTTTTGGAACCGCAGTTCTGTTTGTAAACTCTTTAATCCAGATCAGTGACCAGATTCCAAACTATGAAAATCAGTTGCAGGGTATTCTGAACAGTATTTCAACATATTTGCCTGCAGCTGGAGTTTCAGTGGAATCGGTCCTGCGCGATATTGCAGCATTTGCTTTCAGAGTGTCTGGGGAAATTATTTCAGGGGCCTTAGGTGCCGGATCAACAATTGTGCTCATTGTTATCACGACAACGTTTTTACTTCTGGATTCTGCAAGTGCGCCAGAAAAGGTTCAAAAAGAAGTTGAAGATCAACCAGTCCGTCTTTCGAAATTTACCGAATTAAGCAGCAAAGTTATAAATTACATGCTCCTGAGGACTGAGACCAATTTGCTTGGGGGAATTGGAACTGCCATACTGCTCTTTATTGGGGGTATAGATTTTGCTCTTCTCTGGGGATTCCTGACATTCCTGTTCGGTTATATACCTTACCTGGGCTTTTATCTGGCCGCTGTTCCACCTATGCTCCTTGGCCTGTTCAAGTATGGGCCTGTTGGGGCAGTGGCGGTCCTTGTAGGTATTAGTCTTATCAATATGCTCGTGGAAAATGTTCTTTTCCCGTCCCTTGCAGGAAAAGGCCTTAAATTATCTCCCACGATTGTATTTCTTTCCCTGTTTTACTGGTCTTTCATACTGGGAGCTGCAGGTGCGTTGATTGCCGTACCCCTTACAATAGTTGTAAAGATAATTCTGGAAAGTTCCGACGAAACATACTTGATGGCTAAACTGATGGAATCAAGTGGGGATAGAGGTCAGGATGAGGAAAACGCGAACAATAATGAATCCTGAGATTTTTGAAGAAAGGGGGTTTTCAGCCTGCGGAATTTAGATCTATCTTCCCTGCTTTCCGGCAAATTTTGATCTTAAGTGCATTTTTATATGTGCTCAATTATATATAAACCGGACTTTATATATCGCATTGCTAATGCTGCTAAAACTGTTTTTAGGTACTGATTTCCGGATAAGGGGGAAAAGAAAGATAGCCGCCGGAAATGTGAAGAGATTTCGCAGCTTATCCGGATAGCTCTTGCCCCTTCAATGAGGAACGTGTAAACGGAAAGAAGGTAAACGGAGAACAAGGCAGCAGAGGAAAAAGAAGAGGAAAAAGAAGAGGAAGAAGAACTTCAAAAGGGGGAAAACAAATGACCGAAGTAATGTATGGACCTATGCAGCTCTTAGTTATAGTATTCGAGAACCCGGACTTCCACGGCCAGATCCGGCGTGAACTTGGGTCAGTCATGGAAAAAGGAATGATCAGGCTCATTGACCTGCTGTTCGTATGGAAAGACGAAAATGGAAACATCAAGTATATGGAAACCACACAACTGGACAAGGAGGAGAGAATGCGTTTCGGGGCCGTAGTAGGAGGACTTCTCGGGTTTGGAGCCGCAGGTGAAGAGGGAGCTATAAGAGGCATTGAAGAAGGAGCCCTGGCAGCAGCCCAGGAAAACTACGGAATTACCGAAGAAGATATTCTGGAGGTAACCGATGCAATCCCGGAAGGTACTGCCGCTGCCATCCTTATTATCGAACACCTCTGGGCAAAGAATCTCAAACAAGCGATCCGTGAAGCTGGGGGAGTGCTGGTTTCTCAGGGCATGATAACACCTGAACTACTTGCTCTAGTTGGAGAGGAACTGGCAGAAGCGGTTAAATTTGCAGAGGAAAAAAAGCCTGGAATGGCAGCAGCGACACCCTGAAAAGGACCAAAACTTAAATGCCGGTTTTAAGAATGTTTTAAGACCTGATACTCTGCCCCGGATCAGTACCGAAAACCCGGAAGAAAACGGACGATAGGGCTTTCATTTTCGGTCTTTTTAACGGTAGTGGATATGCGAAGGTTCAAAGTTACTTATTTTTTATTTATTTTCATTACCCGGAATGCAGGGGATCAGGCAGCAAAAGAGGATTCTGACTTAAAAAGATAGATTCGAAGGAATATACCTGAAGATTCTGTTGCAGGGACAGTACGGGGCCGGAGAGGAATGTAAAATGGTTGAGATTGAACAGATGCTGCCCCTCGGCGGAATTCTCTTGAAGCTGGCCGTTATTCTGGGACTGACAATAGGAGCCATAATAGTAAGCCGATTAATCCTGAAGCACCTGGTCTGGTCGGCAATCAAAAAGACAAAAACAAAAGCTGACGATAGGATTCTCCGCCTTTTAGAAAATCTACTGGTCCTTTATATTATTCTGCGGGGCATGCAAGCCATAGTAAGGCTGGTCGGTGAATCTGTCGGGCTCTATACAGGATTCGCGGATGACCTTTTCTTTCTTCTTTACTGGTGTATAGGGGTCTACATTATTTTTCGCCTCATATCCATTGCTTCAAACTGGTACATATCCCGGGTGCCCCTGCGGGATCGGGAAGAAATCGACCAGAGAGTTGTGCGCTCCATACAATACATATTTTTGCTGGTTTTCAGTTTTCTGGCCATAATTGTGCTTCTTGGACATTTCGGGATCACCGGGGCCGCATTTACTGCGTCACTTACTGCCCTGGGTATCGGGGGAGTAATAGTTGGCCTTGCAGCCCAGACGACGCTCGCGGATATAATAACCGGGATCATGCTTCTCATTGACCGCCCCTTCCGGATCGGAGACCGGATTCAAATCGAAAAACTCGATACCTGGGGAGATGTGATAGAGATCGGATGGCGGTCAACTCGTATTCTTACCAGGGATAATCGTCTGGTAGTAATTCCAAACTCTGTTATCGGCCTGGATATGATCACCAATTATTCCATACCCGGCAAGATGTTCCGTGTAGAGACCGATGTAGTTGTATCCTATGGCCCGGATATCGAGTACGTACGAAACCTGATTATTGAGGCTATGAAGCATGAAGACTGGATCATGCACGAACAACCTGTACAGGCTCTCTTACTCAGGTTTACCGGATCAGGAGTGGAGTTCAAAGCCAGGTGCTGGATAGAAAATTACGTGGAAACCAGGGTTTCAGAGGACAAGCTCAACACGGCAATATATAAAGCCCTGATAAATGCGAATATATTGATGCCTTCTTCCGACATCATTGTTCATATTTCTGACCAGGAAAATGAGCTGAAAATTTCCAGACTGGGCAGAGATTCAGGTGATTCCTGATTAATCAGTTGATCTATTCCGGTACCCGGAACTGGAAGCTTTCAGTTTTCTTTCCCTGCGCCGCCCGGAGCTTGGGCCAGCCTGCCAGCCAGATAAAAAGTGCCCGACAAAACAACACAGCAATAAAGAGAAACAATACATTGGAGAAATGTCCCGGGGGCTGAGAGAATACTTTCCTTAATCCCGGAAACTGATATTCAATTCACAGGTAAATACAAGCGCCTCCGCCAGCTTGTCTGGCGGCCCTGAAAAAAAAGAGGGAAATAAAAAAGAGATTTGACAAAGAGTGTTTTTCAAGTAGAATTTGATTTGTTCTTTTTTGTTGGGTCTTACGGTTTCCTCGATATTACGGTTTCCTCGATAGTTTTTGCTTGCTGACTTTTATTTTCGATCTTCTTTTCGGGCTTTTTTACGGGAAAGACCGCTCTCCTGCGTCGAGCGTGACAGGAGCGACGCAGATAGCGAATAATGTTGCACGGATCAGATAGATATATTATTTAGTCCCCTTTCTCCAACAGAAAAGAGCAATCCATTTCGGCAGACCCGATAAAATAAATCAACATGCATAGGATAATATGTATAAAAGAAGAATTATATAAAGCGAATAATTGAACATCGGGCTTGGGGGAAGTGATCTCGAAGGTTCAGTGGGGGTTAACAGCTCAAAATTTACGGTAGATACCTGGCAGGTGGTTTTCAGGAATAATAAAAAAGACACCTGACGAATCTCAAGCCTTCAGGTTCAAACCGATAATAATCAAAAAAGACATTTAAATGGAATTCATCTCGCTCTGAATAGCTCTGGCTATAGCAGAATATCAGTATATTTAGACCCTGTGAGGATCACATTAATAAAAACTTCATGGGACAACAAATAAAAAAATACGTATCCTCTTCAAATTTGATGGGTTTTCAATCACAGGAAAAATATAATAGTTGCTCCATTTCCCCTTACCATATCTTGGAGTAACAAAATGGAACTCG
>NZ_JJQL01000062.1:0-46280 GCF_000979975.1 Methanosarcina sp. 1.H.A.2.2 | reverse complement strand
GGGAAACACATTTAAGATGCCATCTCTGGCTCAACTCATCAGAGAAAAAAGCTCATTGAGTTGAAAGTCAGACCTTTCCACTCAATTTGAAGAGGATACGTAAATCCCGATATCCATCGGGATAACCTTTAAAGGAACTCCGGGTCACTTTCGTATATAATGCACAGCCCCCAGCTGTCAAGGCTGCCTTCATTTCCTTCTACCTGGTCTGCGACCTTCAGGGTCCAGACTCCTTTCATCTCTTTATTCACAGCAGGCAGGAGGTTTTCATCAGATTCGGTACTGAACGTTTTTTTGAGATATTTTCTGCCGTTTCCGGCTCTGTTATGCAGTACCAGTTCTTCCCCGGAAGGCATGACAAGTACGGCTTTCAGCTCTACTATCGAAGGATGGGTAATTTCCAGAGACACACCGAGGTTTACTATTTTTCCCCTTCTTTCTATCTCAATGAGACTTTCGATACCTTCCGGGTCATTACCTGGAACTTTGAGGAAGGGAAAAATCTCCCTTTTAAGTTCTTCCTTTTCTACCTTCTGCACCAGAAATTTAATTCCCCAGCTGTGGAAAAAACCTCTATTTTCCTTTGAAAGATCTGCAACCATAAGAATCCATTTCCCCCAGACACGTTCTCCTATGCAATCCCTGAGGCCAGGAACCGAACCCGAGTTATATGTTCTGAGAAGGCTCCTGTCCTTCCTGGCAAGCCGGTTATGCAAGACAATGTGTTTTCCCACAGGTGTAAACAGCGTAATCCTGAGATCCCTGAGATAGGAGTGTTCGATATTTACACTGACACGGATGTCTTTTATAAGCCCGTCTTCCGGAACATAAATGGAACTCAGGACTCCTTCAGGGCTCAAATCCGGGATAGGGACCCCGGAAAAAACCTCCTTTTCAACAAGAAAACGGTCCATCATGTCTTCTGCAGGCTTTCCAAGACCAACTGCAGCCCAGGCATTTTTGATTGCAGCGTACTCGGATCCTTTTTCGCCATACAGCTGGCGGCAGGCGTTCAAGAGGGCATACCTGGCTTCCCGGAACGTCCACCTGCTAAGGGTCGCACTGCACATGTATGCGGTAAGGGCGAGGTAATAGATCTTTTCGGCTTTCGCCCTGGAAATTCCTTTGATTTTTATCCCATAGTGGGTCCCACCCTCAATGGTAAGGTAAGCAGCCTTGTTAGGGATTCCACTGTTGTAATGAATATACCCGGCCTGATTCCTGTGAAGGTCAGGGATCTCTCCGGGAGCAAGCCGCATGTAATTGTCAATGTGGTCAGGCTGCCCGAACCTTGGAGGATCGGAAAGGTCCCTCAAGGCATCTCCTGCATGGAAAGGGGTGTAAACTCCTTCCCCGATTTCCCAGTTCGTTATCTTTTCTCCGTTTGAGATAAAAACTGCAAAAACATCTGCAAAGGACTCATCAAGAGCTCCGGCTTCTTCACTGTACACGAATCGGGCTGTCTGGGCAGCAACAGCATGGGTAAGTTCATGAGCTACGATGTCGAGTGCAAACGCCATGGGTCTCCAGCGAAAACCATCCCCGTCCCCGAAAACAAGCTGTTTGTGGTAGTCGCTCCAGAAAGAATTGTTGTAGTTCCGCTGAAAGTGAACCGTAGAAACGAGAGGAGAGCCTCTGTTATCGTAGCTGTCTCTTCCGAAATTATTTTTGTAGTAATCGTACACTATGCCCATATTTTCATGAGCTGCCCGGGCTACTTCATCCACAGCCATCTGATCTTCGGGCAGCAGTTCTCCGGGCAGGAATGCCTCGTTTTTCGCAGTGTAGGTCTTTCGAAAAATGGCGGACCGTATCTGGGAAAATTTGTAAAGCTGCTCGCCGGTATGGGCATCAATGAAATGGAACTTCCCTGCGAACCCTTCGGCAAATATGGACTCAATCTGCCACACCAGATGAAGCTTTTTCAGGTGGAGTTTTTTCATGGGAAGCTGAATTTCACCGTTCCGAAAAAGCATCAGCTTTGAACGGGGAACCACTACAGCGTGCTCTGAGCCAATATCCCGCAGGACAATTGCAATAGCTTCTTCTCTTTTGATTTTCGGCTCAAGGGCAACAGGTGCCTCTGTCACGCGAAAGTCCTTGTATGCGATGACCTCCCCTGCGGGGTTTATGTGGACCTGGACAGACCCTTCGAAAACCGGGATGCCTTTTATGTGCTGGAGGAAAATAACATGGTGAAATCCGGAAAAATCGGTCTCGGCAGTGAAAAGTTTTAGGCTCTCGTCAAGCTCGGGCTGCATGTCCAGAAGCTGCCTGTAGTCTTCCAGAAATTTTCTTGCTATTTCTTCGAGGCTTTTAACTGAGGGTCTTGAAAGAGTGCCCTTGATGAATTTCGGAATTTTCATCCCGGAATCCCAGAAAATCTCCGATTCAGGGTCTATTTCCTTTAATCTCTCGACAGCTTTGGTTTGCTTCTCATTGAGTCCCACAATATTTGCCACATATCTTATTTTCCTTCTCAGTATATTTTCTTTTCATCCTGAAGTAATTAGTGAACAACTTATCCTGAGCTTAGCGAACAACCTGTCTTGTTACGCTCTACACGGGAGAGAAGCCCTTCCCACGAAAAAAAGAAGAAAAAAATAGAAAAAGTGAATCTTTGAATATTTCTGAAACAATAATTCTATTAAAGGAAGTAAATGAAGTATGCTTCAGTCTTAAACTTCTGTTTAGACAGAAGTTTGGACAGAAGTACGCATTAATAATTCCTTCAAATTAAAGTGTTCATAACCCCCGTACTGTGCAGGGAAGTCATTTATTGCAAGCCAGAAGTCTCCGGTTTCCGGATATGCAACCAGGCTCCACATATTAGCTATATGTGCTTTAAATGGCCCCACCGGTTCTTTTGCTTTATATGGAAAATCAGGATACAATGCACAAATAGTACAGAGGATATTATTTGTCCAGGACGGGAAGAATTTGTCACGGGTCAGGCGGGTATAAGGATCATAGCAGTCGCTTAAGATTTTAATTGCATTTTCAACCGTAATACTGCCATAATATTTGTGAATCAACTGCTGATAGCGTTCAAAACGGCTGGGCGCCTGGACATAGAAGTTATAAGGCTCTTTCAGACTGTTCTGCCAGTTTTCGATCGTGGAGATGTCCTTAAGCTGGTTTACCAGGACCTGATCGGCTACCATGTTATAACCGGAATAGCCCATCCAGCCCGGATAGCAGTTGGAATGGTTCGTCTGCCACAGGGCTTTAACATCCTGAATCGGATAACGGCAGCATACATTCCGGGAAGAGGTTTCTACCACGACTGCCTTTTTAGCCTTTGCATCAGCTACATGGTAGGCGATCCCGGCACAGCGAGGATGTTCCTGGAAAATCCTGATTGCGTCTTCCACCGTCCGCGCATGAGTCAGCAACAAACGAGTAAATATGGCGATCCCGCAGCCTTTCATGCTCTCATACTGCATGGAGTTTAACTGGGTCATCATTGCGAGGCCGTCCGCATTTATACCCCCGTCCAATCCAATCATACCCGGATAGGTTAAAAAAGCGTGTCCAATCCCGTCATCCGGACTGGCTACGACCAGTATCCGGTTTGGTAATTGTTCCGGCATATTGAAATTGTCTTCATTTTTTCCGAAGATCAGTTTTCCATCGCCTCCAGCCCATTCCCCCCAGGCACAGAAACTGCTGCAGCCCCCGCCAGCCGGTTTTATTGCGTTTTGCTGGGAGCTTCTCTTATCCTCAATTTTATTAGCAAGCTGGTTATCCCCCTGATTTTCACCCTGCCAGTAATCAGGATGGCAGTAAATACACCACTGGTCATAATTGGTATTCCAGAGCAGGATCTGCTCCAGGGTTACATTTACTCCGGCATCTTTAGCCCCATCAGCAATTCCTTTCATTTCTTCTTTGAATTCCTGCGGTAAAAAAGGTTCAGCCGCCTTTTGCCCCAACCATAAGATTTCCTCGGCTTTCTCCAGGTCCGACCCGGTCTGTGCAGCAACATAAGCGGCCGTGGCTAAAAGGGTCCTGTTGACCATCAAGTCTATTTTATCTGCAAGCAAATAACCATGCTGATAGCCCATTTCATATGGCTTGCCTTTTAGATGCAGGACCTTGACTCTGTTTATCTCCTCAAAACATGCTTTTTTAAGAATGTCATTTTTGTTCATTAGTAAAATATATTTTCTTAAATTATTTAAGACTGTTTATATAAGGAGTTTAGGAATTAAATTAATGAGTGCCCACTCTCAGATCCTTCGTTTGTCCACTCCCAGGCAAGCGATAGTCCCAGCTGAAAACAATTTCATTCAGGAGGCATGAACTCCATAAGAAGCCCCCAGCACACCGATAAAAAGACTAAGATATAGAAAATTACCACTGCAAATTTGTCAATACTCTCAACCCACTGCAAAACTCTGGTCCAGAGCAGGGAAAAGAAGATAGCTGAGAGGTAGGCAAGAGGAGAAGTCCACCCAAAGAAGGAAAAAACAAGATAAAGCTGCGCAAGCGCAAAAAAGCCCATCCCCGCAGGAAAAGATGGGTAAACGGAATACATGCCTGCAAAATCAGCACCTGCCGTGTAAAGGAGGTGCGGAACAAGAGATACGGATGCAAAAACCAGAAACTGCCAGCTTTTTAGAGTCTTCTTTAAGGATTTCATCCTCCGCCTGCGCCTCATATACTCCCCCTAGAATTCTAGGGGTTTATCGTATATTTCGCTTACTATCACCTAGATTACTATCACCTAGATTACTATCAGTTCGTTTACCATTATTTTATTAGGGCTTACGTAGTTGAACTGAAAATCAATAGCATTAAACCTTTAACTGTTTAAATAGTAAATATAACCACAACGCCTATTAGATTTGATTTTGTACTTCAAGTGCGTAAGTCCGATTTATTTACCGCATTTCAACCATCATCAATCGAAGTTAAATCCTCACGTCCTGCTGCCTGAAAGAGCCTAACAAAAAACATTAATTTCATGGAAGCCCCGAATTCCTGAAAAACCGATATCTCTGAGAGAAGACCTTTCATTAAGTCATTCAGGGAGCTTTTTTTGGCGTAAAACGATACCCTTGAGATCTCTCCCCTGCTGGAGACCTTTTCCCAATGTAGACATCCATATGTACAATTTTTTCGTAAATGTTACGCCTGTGGACAATCGGCCACCAGCCGTAGAGGAAAGTATGTACCGGCTCCCACATTGCAACCCAACCGATGATAAGGAGCCCCTCAGAGAAAAGAGTGTTCATCAGGTTTTCTTCAAAAGCCGAAAGCAGCCGGATCACGAGCAGGCAGAGAAAAAGGAAGGTAAGGGCTATTACAAGGTTTCTTCGCCCCTGATAAAGCAACCTTTTCAGTTCGATTTCGGCAAGGAGTTTTTTGTAAGAAAAATGATTTATTATAGCTTCTTTAAGGTCGCTTTCTATTTCCGCACCGACCTCGGAAGAAGGAAGGTATATCATGATTTCAAGGGGCTTTCTCAGGGGAAATTCGTCTACAGCATTATAGAGGTATTCTTCTGCATCCAGATTAAGCTCTTTTTCGTGAAACGGGGCAGGGTCAAAAGAATCAAAGAGCTGAAGAAAGCTTTTGAGTTCGAGTTCAATCACAGGTTTTCCTGCGTGCTCCCTGTAAAGAGCTTCCGTCCCTTCACCTGAAAACTTCTTTTTCCTGCCTGCTCTTGTGCCTGATCTAATATCTTTTCCCCCGGACCGGTTTCATAAAGCATGTATCTACACTGGAAAAAGAACACAACCTCTTCCCTGGCAGGCCTCCCATCCTCTATTATCTGCCCGAAATCCCTTATTAATATTGGGCTGGCAAGATATAAAACCTGAGATAATCCAGAAAAACCGGGGCATAAAGGGGTAATTCACCTGTATCCGGACCTTAACCCAAATTTATGATGAAACGGTTTCCAGGCTGAAATCACAGCTAAAAGCCCTTCTCCAGTCCCCTGCTTTACCGCTTCGATCTCCTTAATCTCCTCTGGCTTATTAAAGAGCGCCTGGCAGGTTTCTATGTTTTCATACCCCAGATCCTTCAGCCACTCCTTCACCTCCGCCGCCGAAAGAAACCGGGCTTCGGAAGAAAATTTGCTTTCCTTTTTTTTCAAGTTATAATACTGGCCCAGCAAACTGTCCCTATCAAGGATTCCTGTTACAAGCTGCCCACCGGGCTTCAGGACCCGTGCAGCTTCCCTGAGCCCCTGCACCGGATCTTTGAAAAAAGCAAGTGCTGTAACAATCAGCACAAGATCAAAAGTCTGTCCTTTGAAGGGCAGGGACTCGGCGACCCCCTGGACCACTTCAATGCCTCTTTTTTTTGCAAAAGCTGCCATTGGCCTGGAAGAATCGAGCCCGTATCCGATCCCCATAGGCCAGGCAAACCTGCCCGTACCTACCCCGATTTCCAGAACCTCCAGGTTTTCCAGGTTTTCGGGGAGGAAGGATTTGAGGGCAAGAAGCTCGGATTCATATGCAGGTTTATGATTCTCGTACCAGGCATCGTATTCTTCTGCATATATTTCAAAGGCTTCCCAGGGCTTTATAAAGGTCCCTCCGTATGAAAAATACTTCTATTTGTTAATATTCCTTCGTGTGAAGGTTCCTCCGTATTAAATTTATTCTCTCTGGCTGATGGGTCACTTTCCAGTTCCTCTATACAGGAATATGACAAGCAGACCGAAGACTCCATAAATCATTTCAAAGCCAGGTATGCTACTGATTCCTTCCTGCCCGGAACTCTGCTCAGCCTGTGACCCTCTAGTATCCACATAGTCTTCTCCGGGCGTGCCAGTTTCGGATTCCGGCTGTATATCTTTTACATTCTCGTCCTTTACAGTTATTGTAATAAGTTTTGAATCCTTACCGTTCTCATTGGATACAGTCAAATTAACTGTACAGGTACCGGGGACTGAGTATGTATGAATCGGGGTCTCATCTGAAGAGTCAATGATTCCGTCATTGTCAAAGTCCCAGCTCCTTGAGGTTGCGTTTTGTGAACTGTCGGTAAACTGGACTGAAAGCGGAGCACGTCCCTCCGAGATATTGGTGCTGAGGTTTGCTACGGGAAAAACCGGTTCTGGTGGTTTGAAAGCCACAAGAGGCAGGTAATCAATGTAATGGCTGTTTTCAAGCCTGTACCTCTCATCAGCAATACCGTTTCCGTCGAGGTCAGATGCTGTTTCTGAAAAACCTGTCCCGTTAGGCATTGCCCAGAAGTTTCCTCCTATGTAGGGTCCGCCTGCAATATTTGTGCCTGCGGTCTTTGGCTTATTGTAAGCATTTGCTGTTCCGTTGTTAGCCTCTGCGTTGAGAGTATTATTGAAATAGTTGTTGAAAACAAGGTTTTTATCGCTTCTCGGGCAGACAAAAAGCCCGTAGAATTCACTTGAAGAAATAGAATTGTCTGAGAGCACGTTGCCGTCGGAGGTTCCAATATGAACGCCCCTGCCATTATTAGAAACAGTATTTCCGGAAAGGGTGTTGTCGTTCGAAGCCGAAAGCACGATGCCGTATTCTCTGTTTTCCAGGATCGTATTTTTAGAGATATGGTTTCCTTTAGAGTTCAGGAGATAAATTCCGTATCTGCATTTAGAAGCTTTATTACTTTCGACTGAATTATATTCGGACTGCTCAATGATAATTCCTCTGCTGACTTTGAGGATTACGTTATTAAAAACCCTGTTCTTCGCAGAGGATTCAAGGTGTATTCCCTCGGAGTTATTGAAAAGTTTGTTGTTCTCGAGAAGGCAATTATTGGAATCATTCAGGTAGATGCCTGAACAGTTGTCTCCTGCTCCGGTAATCATGAACCCATTAACTGTTATGTTATCTGCCTCTATTATGAGCACATCCGTATCCGGGTCGTAAGGCTCAATTACCGTATCCTCGGGATTCCCGGATTCTGACCTGATTACCAGATTATTCTTTGTTACAACAATATTTTCGGCATAGGTTCCAGGTTTTACAATAATTACATCACCGGGACGTGCACTGTTCACTGCTTCCTGTATCGAATCTTCTGACTGGACGAAGGTCTCAGCCGCAGTTCCGATACCCGTGATTGATGCAAATAAAAGAAAAGCTGCAAGCAAAACGATTAGTCTGTTTATTCTAACTCCTCCATCCAGAGATATTTATGGATGATACTTTTACAGTTAGGCGGAAATTCGCACAAGCAATATAAATATAATCGGTTATAAATATTTAACCAAGTATAAAAAAGATATTCAGTAAGTCTGATATCCTACAGTTATAAGCTCATAGTTCCGGGCGAATATCCGATTGATCAGAGATAAAAAAATAAGGTGAAGGTTCATTCCTTCACCGGTTGTTTTTCAAGATCTAAGTTTTTCAGTTTTACTTTTGCTCTCGTTTAGCTGTTTACGTCCTTTTATACAGGAATACTGAAAGCAGGCAAGCTATTCCGATAGCTATTTCAAATCCCGGAGCCTTCACATTTTCTTCCTGTTCAGGCCCTTTTTTAACTTCAGATCCTGTACTTTCCATACCTTCCTCTTCAATGGAACCGGTTTCTTGCCCAGGTTCTATTTCGGTTGCACCTTCTCCTGGCATGGGTTCTATCTTTCCTGTTATTGCAAAGGAAGAGAAGCCCGGAACATCAGCTGTGAAATACAGGCATTTTTCATCTTCCCCTAACAGGTTGACTGGCAGCTGTTCCCATGTTTTGTTACTGTATCTGTTCAGAGCAATGGAAGGCCGGTCTATCTTTTTATCCTGTATCCAGGCCTTTTCAACCTTGAAGCAGACTTCAGGGTTTTCGATGTTCTTTGAAGTTGCAATTCCACCGTTTCCGACCCATACGTTAAAGGATTTATATACTTCATCCGAAGGCAGTTCGGAAACAAGTGCAGACTTATTTTTTAAGTCCTCAACAATGGTCGTGGTTTTGCCCAGGGTCTTCTTTGCGTCAAAGCTCACATATGCAACGCAGGTTGTGTTCTTTGTGAGATCAAACTTTACAGCCTTGCCGTTTGTGATGAAGACCTGTGAGAGCTCTTTGGTTTCAACGTTTTTTGCAGGTTCAGGGGATCCACCAACACTTCCACCGCTGCTGTGGCTGCTTCCTCCGGAACTACTCTCTTTTAGTACAGTTATTGTAGCAGTTTTTGAGGCTGTACCGTTTTCGTTAGCTGCGGTAAGGGTAACTGTATAAACTCCCGGAGCTGGGTACACATAGACTACGGTTCCGGAGCTCACGTCAGCCAGGCCGTCATTGTCAAAATCCCAGCCTATTCCGGTTGCTTTTTGTGAAACATCGGTATACAGGACGGAAAGTGGAGCATAGCCTTCAGAAACGTTCATGCTGAAGTCTGCAACAGGAAGTCCGTTATTGATGTTCTCTGCTTCCAGTACGGTTATTGTAGCAGTTTTTGAACTTGTTCCATTCTGATTGCTTACACTCAGGTTAACGGTATAGTCTCCTGGAACTTCATACACATAAACCGGACTTTGAATGGCAGAGTCAGGTTGTCCATTATTGTCAAAGTCCCAGCTCCACGAATCTGCGTTTTGTGAAAGGTCTGTAAACTGGACTGCGAGAGGGGCAGGGCCCGGAATAGTGCTTGTACTGAAATCTGCAACAGGAAGCACTGGCTCAGAAGGTTCAGGTACAGGCTCAGAGTTTTGAAGAACATTTATTGCGCCGGTTTTTGAAGCCGTCCCGTTTGGATTACTTACTGTAAGCTTTACAGTGTAAGTTCCTGCTGAGGAGTATGTATGCACAGGACTCGGGACTGCTGAATTCGTTCCGTCTCCGAAATCCCAGTTCCATGCAGTGGGAGTTCCTGTGCTTTTGTCAGTAAATAAGACATTTAACGGGGCATTCCCTGAGGTTACATTGCTGCTAAAATCTGCAACAGGGAGTATAGACTGCTGCGGTGTGGATGTGGATACAAGGGGCAGATAGTCGGTAAAGTTCCTTCCGGCATATTCAGTATCTGCAATGCCGTCTCCGTTCACATCCTGCGCTGTCTGGGAAAAACCCTTTCCTGCAGGAGTTGCCCAGAAATTACCTCCAATATAGGATCCCCCTGCAATGTTTGTACCTGTGGTTCTTGTTGTGTTCCAGGTATTTCTTCTATTATAGATGTCTGCATTATAGGTATTATTGAGATAGTTGTTGAAAACACGGTTATCGTTGCTTCCAGCACACATGAATAAGCCGGAATAGCTATTTGAGGCAACAGTATTACCTGAGACAGTGTTTCCGTCAGAGGAGTCAAGATGAATGCCTCTGGAGGTTTTATTAGCCGTGTTTCCGGAGATAGTATTATAGTTCGAGAATGAGATCAAAATCCCGTAGACATTATTTTCCGAGACCTTATTATCCAAAATTTTGTTCGTGTTTGAATTTCTAAAGTAAATGCCTCTATCGTTGTTGATTGCTGTGTTGTCGGTGAGCTTGCAATTGTTGGAATTCGCCAGATATATGCCGTAGTTCCTGTTCGAATCCAGCCTGTTGTTGAGCAGGTTGTTGTAATTGCTCGATTCCTGCAGAACAATACCAAAATTGTTCAAATTTGCTGCGTTGTTTGAAAGATCATTCTTTTGGGAGCGGCTGAGACTCATTCCATATCCGCGGTTCGAGTTTACCTTGTTGCCAGATAATTTATTGTTATCCGAGGACCTCAAATATATCCCATCATAATTTTCCGTAATCTCATTATTAGTGATTGTACATTTGCTGCATCTGACCAGAGAAACCCCTGCATATTTATCTCCAGTCCCTTTTATCTTAAATCCGCTAATTTGCGTGTTATTTGCCTGGTCCAGGCTGAATACGTTTGTTCTAAGATCCTTAGCCGTAACCACAGTATCTTCAGGGTTACCTGATTCTGACCTGATTACCAGATTTTGTGTAGTGATTCTGATATTCTCAGTATAGGTTCCGGGTTTTACAATTATTTCATCGCCCGAGCTTGCGCTGCTTACTGCAGCCTGTATCGAGCCCTTGGGCTCGACAATAATCTCAACCGCTGTCACGATACCCGAGACTGACACGAATATCAGCATACCCACCAGTAAGGTGGCTAACCTGTGCATTATATTTCCCCCACATATAATTAAATTTTATATTGATACTTCATATAATAAATCCGGAATTAAACGTTTAACCATATAAAGATATTGAATTGAACTAATATTAATAAGAAGTTATAATTGTAATCTAAAAATAGGGAGAATACTAAAATCAAGAGTCTTATTTATTAAAATTAATTATTTTGTGTGTATAAATAGCCAGCTTCTTGTCTTTAGAGTTATTGCACGTGTCAACAAATACCGATAAAATTCAATCTAATTTCACTCCTTTAAAGTTGCACGTTTTCCAGATACTCAAAAATCAACTGTACTCAACCTGTAAGATGATTTATTCAGTCCTCAAAAGAGGTGTTATCTACTGCTTACTAATCAATTTTAGTAGCAAAGATTTATATAATTTTTATTAATAAGTAAACTTGAATAATCGGAATTTATAAATAAATTTTTTTATATTAAAAGAACAAATATACGGCTTCTGGTATCTGCCGGATGAACTAACGATTCCCTTACTTGAAGAAAGGACTTTAAAACTCAGAAAATTAAGATCTTATGAAAAAGTAAGGGAAAAAGTAAGGGAAAAAGTATAAAAGAAAAAGAATAAGAAAAAGAAAATGAAAATGAAAATGAAAAAATCGGGATGAAGGAGTCATACCTCCACCCAGCCTTTTTTAGTGTTGATTTAGCTATTTCGTTATGGTCCCTATGAAACCAGGCATTATCAACTCCGTTTTGTTGATTGTGGTTTCATTTTCGTAATTAGTTTCATTTTTGGAAGTAATTGCTTTTGTTTAGTTTGTAGACGTCTCCGATTCATCTATAGATGCCTCATATTCATCTATGGATGTTTCAGAATCATCCACGGATGTTTCAGAGTCATCCACGGATGAATCATTTTCATCTACAGATGAATCATTATCATCTATGGATGTTTCAGAGTCATCTACAGATGTTTCAGAGTCATCCACGGATGAATCATTTTCATCTACAGATGAATCATTATCATCTATGGATGTTTCAGAGTCATCTACAGATGTATCATTTTCATCTGCGGATGTTTCAGAGTCATCTACGGATGTATCATTTTCATCTACGGAGGTATCCGTTTGATCATCTGTTAAATTTACTGGAGTTATGGGCTGTTCTGTTTCAGAGACAACTACAAGCGGGAGGTAATCCGTATAGCCGCTGGTTGAGATCTTGTACACTCCATCAGCAATGCCATCGCCATCCGCATCAGTTGCAGTCTGGGAAAAGCCTGTACCGTCGGGTTTTGCCCAGAGGTTTCCTCCGATGTAGGGTCCGCCTGCAATATTTATGCCTGCGGTTTTTGTTGTGTTCCAGACGTTCCCAACGCTTCTCGGTTTAATATCTGCGTTAAAGTTGTTGTTCAGGTAGTTATTGAATACGGTATTGTTGTTGCTTGTGGAGGCCATATAGATGCCTGAAACATCGTTTGAAACAATAGTATTACCTGAAATTTTATTATCGCCGGAAGTGCTCAGATGGATGCCCCGGTTACTTTTGGAAGCTTCGTTTTCTGAGATATTGTTTTCTGAGGAATACGACAGCAGGATTGCGTAATCGCCGTTATCCAGAACAGTATTGTTCGAAAGAGTGTTCCCATTCGATGTTGTAAGGAAAACTCCCCTATTATTGCCGGAAGCTTCGTTGCCGTTTAAGTTATTGTTACTTGAACCTTTGAGGTATATCCCATAAGCACGGTTAGACCTTGCTGTGTTGCTGATAAGGTCATTATAGTTGCTTGAGTTTTCCAGGACAATACCATGGTCATTGCCTTCGCTTGCATTGTTGTTAGAGAGTACGTTCCATCCTGAGCGCAGCAGGTAAGCTCCGTACCTGTTGTACAAAGCTGTATTGTTTAAGAGCATATTATAATTGGAATCCTGCAGGTTAAGTCCTCTTCCACCGTTTTGTATACTGTTATTAAGGACAGTACTGTTGCTGGAAAACGCCAGGTCTATACCAATTGCGTTGTTCGATAGTATGTTTTCACTTAGATTACAGTTAGAAGAGGATAATAAAGAGATTCCAGAGATAATGTTATCCGAAACTGAATTTTCAGAAACATTATTGTTTCCTGCGGATGCGATCTGGATACCTCTTTCGTTATTTGAAACCACATTACCCGAGAGCATGCTTTCGTCTGAACTTAACAGGAAAATACCTCTGCTGCTGTTCAATGCTGTATTTTTTGTCAGGCTGTTACCACTGGAATCCTTCAGATATATGCCAGAGACCATGTTTGAATCTACCGTATTGCCTGTCAGGTTGTTGTTGCTTGAACCTACAAGGTGGATTCCATAATCTTCATTTGAGCTTGCGGTGTTGTTTTCAAGGCTGGTGTCACTGCAGCTTTCCAGGACAATACCGTGGTCAGCGCTCATACTTACCTTATTATCCGAGAGCATGTTCCCTTCGGAGACAAGCAGATATATTCCGAACCTCTGATTAGAAACTGTGTTGTCTGAAGCCCTGTTATAGTTTGATCTCTCGATATTAATTGCTCTCTTGCCTTCTACTGCTGTGTTGTTGAGGATAAGGTTGTAATTTGAATTCTTAAGGTATATTCCGAGAGCGTCATTTAAAAACTCGTTATTTTCGATGGTACAGTTACCGGACCTTATCAGGTAAACCCCCGCACGGTCAGTTCCGGCACCATTAATGCTTAACCCTGTAATTGTGATGTTATTTGCTTCGACATAAAATACATCCTCAGCTTGATTTTTCGCCGTAACTATCGTATCTCCTGGATTCCCTGAAGCTGACCTTATTACCAGGTCACTCGTCGTTATTCGAAGATTTTCAATATAGTTTCCGGGACTTACGACGATCTCATCACCTGAAACAGTATTATTAACCGCATTCTGTATTGATTCTCCTGGCTGGACAATAATCTCAGTTGCGGTTCCGATACCAGAGCCTAACGTAAAGACAAGTAAGGCTAAAAATAGAGCGATAAATCTGTGTATTTAAATCCCCCACATCACATATTTTTTTATATTCCCTATTTATAATCTCTATTTAAAATATACATGAAATAATATAAATGTATTAGAAAATAATATCAGAATAATAACCATGGAAATACACGAAGATAACCATGGAAAATACACGAAGAATAGCAGATCAATACAGTCTGTTGAAATAAACTCAATATTTTTCTCTTTTGCGAGGTTTCAGATTAGCTTTTATAATAACAAGCTAACAGTTTAACCTTTAAAATTAACCTTATTTGCTGTTTATCACAGGCAGGTGTTTTACTTAATAAGAAAACGTGTAGAAAAAAGTGTGTAAAAAAGTGTGTAAAAAAAGGTATGAGAAAAGGTATGAGAAAAGAACAAAAAAGAAAAAAGAAAAGCAGGATGAAGGTATCAAACCTCCACCTGTTCTTATTTCTGCACTTAAATTTACTATTTATTTACTTTCATTTAGCTGTTTTATTTCCTTTTATACAGGAATACTGTAAGCAGACCTGCCACACCGTAAACCATCTCAAATCCTGGCATGCCAGGTTCTTTTTGTTCGGGTGCCTGATCAGCTTCCGATCCTGTATCCTCCGTGTTCTCTTCAGAGTTGTCAGACTCATCTCCAGGCTGTATTTCAGTTACAGTTTCTTCCGGAGATGTATTTGCCTTCCCTGTTATTGCAAAGGAAGAGAAGCCCGGGGTTTCGGCTGTGAAGTACAGGTATTTGTCATCTTCTTTTAACAAGCTGACTGGCAGCTGTACCCATTTTTTATCGCTGTACCTGTTCAGGACAATGGAAGACCGGTCTATCTTTTTATCCTGTAACCAGGCCTTTTCAATCTTGAAGCAGACGACAGGGTTTTCGATGTTATTTGAGGTTGCAAACCCACCGTTTCCGACCCATAAGTTAAAGGACTTATAGACCTCACCCGAAGGCAGTTCGGAAACCAGTGAGGACTTTCCTTTCAGCATCTCGGCAATGGTTGTGATTTTACCTGCGGTCTTCTTTGCATCAAAGCTCACATAAACAACACAGGTTGCTGCCTTCGTGAAATCAAACTTTACAGCTTTTCCGTTTGTAATGAAGACCTGGGAAAGTTCCTTTGCTTCAATGTTTCTGGAAAATTCAGGAGAGCCGCCGCCACCGCCACCACTGCTGCTTCCTCCGCTGCTCTTTCTCTCTACAGCTATCAGAATAGTTTTTGAAGTCGTGCCGTTTGCATTGCTTACTGTCAGTTTGGCGGGGTAAGTCCCTACCAGAGAATAAGTATGCGTTGGATTCAGCTCAGTTGAAGTAACTCCGTCTCCAAAGTCCCAGCTCCTCGATGTTGCGTCTTGCGAACGGTCAGTAAAGAGGACTGAAAGGGGAGCATAGCCACTGGTGACATTGGTTTCGAAGTTTGCGACAGGAAGTCCATCATTTTGTTCTTCCTCTTCTTCCGACACAGTTATAACAGCAGTTTTTGAATTTGTACCTTTCAGGTTACTTACTGTAAGGTTAACGGTATAGTTTCCTGCCAGGGAATAAGAATGCGTTGGATTCGTATCGGTTGAAGTAGCTCCGTCTCCAAAGTTCCAGCTTCTGGATGTTGCGTTCTGTGAACGGTCAGTAAAGGAGACTGAAAGGGGAGCAGAGCCGCTGGTAGGATTGGCGATAAAGTCTGCCACAGGAAGTACATCATTATCTACTTCCTCTTCTTCCGACACAGTTATAACAGCAGTTTTTGAATTTGTGCCTTTCAGGTTGCTTACTGTAAGGGTAACAGTATAGTTTCCTGCCCTGTAATAATTATGCTGTGGATTCGTATCGGTTGAAGTAGCTCCGTCTCCAAAGTTCCAGCTTCTGGATGTTGCGTTCTGTGAACGGTCAGTAAAGGAGACTGAAAGGGGAGCAGAGCCGCTGGTAGGATTGGCAGTAAAGTCTGCTACAGGAAACGCCGGCTCTGGTGCAGAGACAGCTACAAGCGGATAGTAGTCTACTAAGTGATCTCCATTATATTGTGAATCAGCAATTCCGTCCTTGTTTGCATCAGTTGCAGTTTGGGAGAAACCTGTTCCGAGGGGAGTTGCCCAGTAATTACCTCCAATATAGGACCCGCCCACAATGCTTGCACCTGGAGCTTTTGTTGTGTTCCAGATACCTCCGGTGTTTTTATTATCTGTGTTACGTGTATTATTCAAGTAATTGTTGAAAATCTGGTTACCAGTGCTCTGGGAACACAAAAATAGGCCGTAATTTCTGCTAAAAGTGACCTTGTTGCTTGAGACCTCGTTGCTTCGAGAGGAACTAAAAGAAATTCCATAGCTGTCGTTATAAGCCGTGTTTCTTGAAAGCTTGTTATTGTTAGAAGAAGAAAGCATTATCCCTTCTGCATTGTTATCAGAGACCGTATTATTAGAAACCACGTTCTCATTTGAAGTGATTATGTAGATACCTTTGGAATTGCCCGAAGCTATATTGTTGAGCAGGTAGGTGTTGTTTGAATTCGTAAAGTAAATGCCATAATTAACATTTGAACTTGCAGTATTGCTGGTAATGTTGTTATTGCTGCCAACATTATCAAGAACAATACCATTACCGCTGTTAGAATTTGCCTTATTACCTGAAAGTGTGTTCCCACTTGATAACGAGCTTAAGTAAATACCTTTGCCGTTTTGGGATACGTTGTTGTTGAACACCTTATTATTGTTTGAACTGTCCAGAATGATGCCTTGAGTCGGGTTCAAATTTGCTTCATTATTTTCCAGGATATTATCACTGACTCTAAAAAGACTGATCCCAGAGCCGATGTTTGAATTTGCCGTATTCTCTGAAAGCGTATTATCGCTGGATGTGAGTGTTATGTAAAAACCCTGGGTATTGTTATACGCATTATTGCCAGTCAGGTTGTTGTTATCGGAATACCTTACAGCTATCCCGTATGGGCTGCTTGAAGCCGTATTACTCAGAATGTTGTTATTACTTGAGTTGTCCAGGAAAATACCATGGTCGCGGTTCAGATTTACCTCGTTACCTGAAATTGTGTTTTCATTGGATGTTACGAGGTAAATGCTATTGGAGTTGTTAAATGCGGTATTACTCTTCAGTTTATTGTTACTGGAATTTACCAGATATATACCAGAGACAGCGTTCGAATTAAAGCTGCTGCTTTCCAGATTATTATTACTGGAGGTCTCCAGAGCAATACCTGTACTGCTCATACTTTCAGTGATTTCTGAAAGGTTGTTTGATTCGGAATTCTGGAGATATATCCCGTACCTCTGATTAGAAATCGTGTTGTTTGAGACGGTGGTATGTTTAGACCACTCAATATTAATTCCTCGACCTGTGCCTACCAGACTATCTTTGGTAGCAATGTTGTTTCGGATGACATTATAATCGGAATATTCCAAATATATTCCAAGGGCGTCGTTGTATAATATGTTGTTCTCAATGGTACAGTAAGGACTTCTGAGCACATAGATTCCTGCAGTATTAATTCCTGCACCTGTTATCTTAAGCCCTTTAATTGTTATGTGATTTACGTCCCTTATGGTGATTACAGATACGTTTGAGTCTTTAGCTGTAATAATCGTGTCCGCAGGTTTCCCGGATTCTGACCTGATTACCAGATCAGTTTTAAGATTACTGATTAAAATATTTTCTGAATAAGTTCCGGGTTCAACGATAATTACATCGCCTGAATTTGCACTGTTCACTGCGGCCTGTATAGAATTCGTAGAATTGGCATGAATATCAGCCGCTGCCCCAATACAGGAGCTTAATGTGATTATGAGAGTGGTTAGCATTAAAATTCTTAATATGTTTATTCTCATTCCTCCATAAAAATAGAAGAAATTTGCAATTACACTTCCTTCAATTAATTAGGGATTAAAGATATGTACAATATAAACATATTGGTCAGAAATAATATTTTTAAAGAGGAATATAATAAGGATACTATGACAAAACATATCTGTATTTATTGGGATCAATTTTGCACCCTTCTTTAAACTGTCTCAGATATTATTTTCCAGGATACTTACCCTGTCATTTAATGCTGACTACAGGCAACTGTGATTAATTATTGAAGTTAAAATATAATTCTTTTGATGGCTGTAAGCTTTCCAGCTAGAGAAATAATATTTTTTGACTTTTGAATTAGCATTTAGGGGCAACATATAAATTTTTATTCCATAGAGAAAGATTAATATATTTCAAATGTTTTCACTGAAAAAGTAGAATCTTATCTAAAATATTTTATATAGACCACACACAGAACACCAGAAAAGAAAAGGTAAGAAGTAAATCAACTCAAAGGAAAAGCTACATGTAAAAAAATTGATGGACTGAAGAAGATAAAGAAGATAAAGAAGATAAAGAAAATAAAGAAGATAAAGAAGATAAAGAAGATAATGAAGATGAAGAAGATGAAAAGTAAAATGGATATATTAAAAATGGGGAGAGGAGCTCCGACGTCCCCGAATTCCGCCGGGGTAATATAAAGATGGAAGATGGGGACCAGAGCCTGTATAGTCCCTCAAGAAATGATTTCCCACTCTCAAAACCTCCCAGGCTTCTCAAAACAGAGCCTTTCAGTAAACGGTCTCCTGTTTTGTCCTGGTATTGTATGCCCTGTATTCGTCTGCTTTCTTATCCTGAAGGTAAACGTATTCATATTCCGGATAATTGAGCCTCTTCCTGTATTCTTCCCGGGCTTCAGCCTGGCAGCTGGCACAGGCATAGATAGGGACTGAAACCCCGAAGATCCTGGTATCGTTTATGCTCCTGTGAGCATGGGAATCTATGGTTACATAACCCTGACAGTCAGGGCACATCCTGACTGTTTCTTCCTGGAATTCCTGGATCATATCAGTATCATAGAAGATCTGTTTTTTCCGGCGGTAAAAGTCTCCGTGTTTTGCCACTTCTGCTTCTACAAGCCTTTCCCGGTTTTTCCAATTTTCGAGCTGGGTTGCAACAACTTCCTTAAGGATTTGCCTGTCTCTTGCAGCCTGGACAAACATCCCGGGCTTGAAATCGGGTTCCTTTACGCAGGAGTAGTCAAGCCCGGCCATTGCAAGGATAATTCCCGTATTAACATAGGGCAGCGCGCTCTGGATAGCATAGCCTCCTTCAAGCACTGCCATGTCAGGGGCAAGTTTCTCGTTCAGTTTAGCATATCCCTGTGCAGAAAAGCGCATGTTTGCAAGCGGATCAGTATAATGGTTGTCCTGTCCTGCAGAATTGAGGACAAGTTCAGGCCTGAAGTCCTTGAGAATGGGCAGCACCAGGGCATCGAGCACGTAGAGAATGCCCTCATCCGGAGTACCCGGCGGCAGAGGTATGTTGATTGTCCTGCCAAGGGCTCTCGGGCCTCCGAGTTCGTTCATGAAGCCCGATCCAGGATAGAGTGTCCTCCCGTCCTGATGGAAGGAGATAAAAAGCACATCCGGGTCGTTGTAAAAAATCTCCTGTGTCCCGTCCCCGTGATGGACATCAGTATCCACGATTGCAATCCTGCGGATTCCATACTTCTTTCTCAGGTACTCAACAAGGATTGCTTCATTATTTATATTGCAAAAGCCGCGGTTTCCGTGGGCGACTGTCATTGCATGGTGACCTGGCGGGCGAACAAGGGCAAAAGCGTTTTTAACCTCTCCCCGCATGAGCGCATCAGCAAGGACCAGGCAGCTGCCTGCTGAAATCCGGTGAGGGGTTGTAGCCTGGGCTTTTATGTCAGGAACACAGAAATGAACCCTTGCAATGTCCTTGAAATCTGCAAGGCGGGGCTTATACTCCTCTATCTGGGGCAGGTCCATCAGGCCTTCTTCAAAAATCTGGTCCCGTGTATAGAGGAGACGCTCCTCTCTTTCCGGATGGGTTGGAGAAATTGCCCAGTCAAAAGCCGGGAAGAAAATAAGGCCTGTCTTTTTTGCTCCTGCCCGGTCTGCCGGGACCATGGGTCCTTTTTCCGGTATTTTTCCAGGCTCATTTTTCAATTCGTTTTCCGGTTTTTTTTCCGATTCATTTTTCGGTTCATTTCTCGATTCATCTTCAGATTTCTGCTCTGAAGTTCTTGTTTTTATTGTAACTTCCTCTACTCTATCAGGCTCAATTTCCTCTTCTATCCGTTCTTTTTTCTCTGCCCCGGCATTTTTTTCGGCTCCGCCTTTGAGGGCATCCTTGATTTTCCCAAACCCAAGCTTCATGCTTTTTCCCCCCTCTTCCATTCGGGAATCAGGCCTGCCGGGATCTGCATACTTACATCAAAAAGCCGCCCTGCCGTAAACCAGCCCTCAACCACGTTAAAGACCTCACTGTTAGCAATCTCGGCTTCGTCTGCATACTCGGAAATCCCAAACCTTTTTGCGCGTTCCCTGAGGAGTTTTGTTGCAAGGGCTTCGGCTTCCTCCGAGCGCATTTTATTGAAATTCCCGATATCCGTTGAGTTAAGGTTTACAATCTCTCCTTCTTCAGCTACCGAATAGACCTTCTGCTGAGTATCGATGCGCAGGTTAAGGGTAAGGGTGGGCCTTGCAACAGCTGCCCCTATGGCATTTCCGACTTCCGAATATTCGGGGGTAATCGGTTTTGCGTTCAGCTTTTCCGCGACTACTGAAATCAGGCCCCTTGCTCCCCCCCCGATTCCGACAACATTTTCAGGTCTTTCTTTTTTCTTCTGCAGGACTTCCCATATCCTGTAAGCAGGTTCCTGTTCCCATTCAAGAAACATTTCACTTACGGCTTTTTCAATCATCCCTGCAGTTGTGTCCACTATAAGAGAAGCAGTCTCAGTTACGGATTTCCCAAAGCTGGAGGCTACGGATGCAACCGCCTCTTTTGCACGTTCAGGGTCTCCGACATCGACAAGCCCGAGCACTCTCAGGGCATCCGTCGGGGTTGGCTCTTCTCCTCCCATGCAGTAAGCGGGACCTGCCCTTTCAGGGCCTATGGTTACCAGCCTGAGTCCGGTATCAGTTTCTCTAACCCTTACAGTGCTGTCCCCTCCTACCGCTATCGAGCGGACGGCAAAAGCCCGTACATGGGTCAGGAAATTTCCGAGTTTTGCGCCTTTGGAAGCGATAAGCGGTTTTCCGGAAAGGATAAGGGCAAGGTCGGTAGTGGTCCCGCCTATATCCACTACAACAGATGTCTGTCCCTCAGGGGTGAGGGCGAGAGCTCCTATCGTGCTTGCTGCGGGACCCGAAAAAATAGTTTCCACCGGGAACTCTACGGATTTTTCAATTGGCAGAGTCCCTCCATCGGCTTTAAGGATATATACGGGAGCCCTGATGTCCCTTTCCTCAAGGGCTTTTTTGATCTCTGCAACGAACTCCTGGTAACGTTCCCCTGTTGCAGAGGCCAGCATGGAGGTTGCGATTCTTCTCGGGAAATTCAGTTTTCCCGAAACCTTATGCCCGAGTCCTACCTGGCAGTCCGGATACATTTCCCTGAGGATTTCTTCTATCCTGAGTTCATGGGAAGGATTCCTCTGTCCGAATTTGCTTACCACGGCAGCTCTAAAATAACCCTGTTCCCGGATTCGATTCACCGTTTCCCGGACCTCAGCTTCGTCAAGGGGCTGGATTTCCCTTCCCCTGAAGTCCATAGCTCCTTTAAGGTAGAAACTGTCTGGAAAAACATAACTTGAAGGGTTAACACCCGGACCCGGAATAAGCAGCAGAGCCACACGGTCAGTTTTGCCCTCGGCAATAAGATTTGTTATTACGGTTGTACTGAAAACCACCCTTTCGAGCTGTTCCGGAGGAACCCCTCTGCTGACCTCATCAAGAGCATTGAGCAGAGACTTCAGAAGATTCCCTCGCTCGGTGGAAACCTTGGCTGTACTGTATACTTCTCCGTTCCGGATAAGCACCGCATCTGTGGTGGTGCCCCCTACATCAATTCCTATAAGCATTCACAATTCGCCTATCCTCACCTGAATGAATTTATCAGTCGCCTTTTTTTATGTATTTTATAGCTGGATTTAATTTCTCCAGTTTCAAATGATTTCTATATAGAAATAAGTGTGTAATTTGTTTCGATACAGTGCAGGTCTATACAGTATCTCCTCCAGAAGTAATCCCGAGCCCGTACAGTCCATACCTATTCGGGCTGATACCCGGGTCACAAGCTTGATATTCCGGGCTCGAAACACTGACACAGCTAATAATTTAGTTTTTGTCTGCAATGCAAAGGCGGACTTAAGCGGTGCGCGGCCTGCAAAGAAAATAATGACTGTCTATACGACCGCCTATAATACTATTAAAAAACCTGATATTATGTAAAATACATCATGAGCTAAGAGATACTTCCTTTAAACCCCGGAACCCGTTTTTCGAACGACACGGTATGGCGAATAAGGTTGTACGCAGAATTGTTTTCAGCTCTTTCCCGGAAGCCCCTTATCATCGAACCTGATAGTAAATTTTGTCTCATCTCCTTTCTCAAGTTCAATAGTGCCATCGATCTGTTCAACCAGAGCATTCACAAGTTGCAAACCAAGGGTCTCGGGGGTTTTAAAATCGATATTTTCGGGAAAACGTCCCCCATTATCCGAATAAACCAGTGTAAAACCGGGGTACATCCCTGAATCTGTTATAGGGGTGTCTCTGTCGGATATCGGGGTGTCTCTGTGGGGTTCACTGCCAGGCCCCAGGGCTTCAGATTGTCTGCAAAGTGAAATCCTTATCTCCCCTTCGGCACCTTTCGGAAACGCATATTTAAGGGAATTTGAAAAAAGTTCGTTGATTATTATCCCGAGGGGAATTGCGGTGTCGATCCCGAGGAATATATGGCCTATATCAAGGAAAAGCCGGACTTTCTCGTTTCCGACCCTGTAAGAGTAAAGAAGTTCAGAGGTTAGTTTCCTGAGATAGGCTGCAAAATCTATGCTTGTAGTATCCTCGGATTTATGAAGCTCCTCATGGATTATAGACATGGAGATAACACGGTTTTCGCTTTCTCTGAAGGCTTCAATAACATCTTTATCTTTGAACTTATCAGCCTGAAGGCTGAGCAGGGACGAAACTACCTGAAGGTTATTCTTGATCCTATGGTGAATTTCCCTCATACCGATAGCTTCGGCTTTTGCAAGGGTTTCCTCGGCTTTTTTCTTAAGAGTAATATCATAAGCATAGCCCTGGATAAATTCGGTTTCTCCTGAGGCGGCACAGATGTTATGGATCAACTCATGAACCCACTTTACAGTTCCATCTTTCCGCCTGAGCCTGTACTCATGTTCCATAATGGAGTTCGGGGAAGAATTCATTTTTTCCCGGCTTATACTGAGTAGTGACCTGTCTTCCGAATCAATGAGATTAGACAAATTTATTCTGCCGGAGATGAAGTCTTCTTCTGTGTACCCGGTTATTTCCTCAACAACCCCTTCCAGAAAGAGAGGGGCAAAATCCCTGTCCAGCTTAAATGAGATCCCTTTAAAGTTCTGTAAGAATGAGCGGTAGAGTTCTTCGCTTTCCTTCAGTTTTTCCGAGGAAAGTTTGATTTCAGTAATGTCTTTCATCACTCCAAGGGCTTTGCATACGCAGCCTTCTTCATCCCTCAGATAGACGCCTTTGTTTTCCACGAAAAAATAGCTTCCATCTTTCCGCCGGAACCTGAATTCTTCATTGAACTTTTCTCCTGTGTTCCAGCACTTTTTAAATTCCTGCTTCACTCTTCTGCGGTCTTCGGGATGAATGTGATCAAGCCAGTCATAGTAAGTAAAATCCTGCATCTCGCTGTAGCTGTAGCCCGTAAGTTCCGTGACTGCCCCTGCCCATTCAACATGTCCGTTTTGCAGGTCAAATTCGTATATCAGTTGCCCTGTCTGTTCAGTAGCTAAACGATATCTTTCTTCACTCTTTAACAGGTTCTCTTCAGTAAGTTTGCGCCCGGTTATATCGAGCATTACTCCTACAAGCCCTTCCACAGTCCCATTAAGGCTCCTGTATACGGCTTTATTGAAAAGGAACTGTCGGATTATCCCGTCAGAACACATGACTCTGGACTCATAAACCTGGCTTCCCCCTCTCTGGAGCAACTGCCGATCTACTCTTTTGAAAACATTTCCAAGTTCAGGTGGAATCGCATCGGAAAGTTTATCTATAGAGCATCCTGTTACTATTTCCTTTGAGCTTCCAAGAATCATTCTCGCAAATAGTTCGTTGCAGCCGCGGTAGACCCCTTCTCTGTCTTTATAAAATACGGGAGCAGGAATCGTATCAAGCAGAATTTCAAGAAAATGGATCTTATCCTGAAGGGTACTCTCTACCTCATTTCGTTCAAAGGTTAACGAGATCAGGGATGCAACGCCATTCAAAAAAGAAGTATCTTCTTTTGTAAATTTCTCTTTCTTTGTGCTGTGAATTATCAGCACTCCATAGGGCTTTTCAACACTTCCGAGCAGGACACTTATTCCACTAGTTATTTCCTGATACCCTTTGAGCCCCATTCCGTCAATGGAACCCTTTCTGTTTAATTCATCTATCCGGATAGGTTTTTTTGAAAGCACTGTGTACCCGGCAAGCGAAGCTGCATCTCTTTTAATAACCTTACCTATATCTTCGATCTTCCATCCGATTCCTGTCTCAAACAGAAAGTTTCCATCAGGCAAAAGTTTCAAAATTTTGCAATATTCTACGTCAAGCGTAGCAGCGATCAAAGTTAAGGATTCGTCCAGC
Organism: Methanosarcina sp. 1.H.A.2.2; assembly: GCF_000979975.1. Taxonomy (NCBI): domain Archaea; kingdom Methanobacteriati; phylum Methanobacteriota; class Methanomicrobia; order Methanosarcinales; family Methanosarcinaceae; genus Methanosarcina; species Methanosarcina sp. 1.H.A.2.2. Next base: position 21,571 of record NZ_JJQL01000062.1, on the reverse strand, counting down.
AGGGTCCGGATATCCGGGGTCTTGAGAGCCAGTTCGGCAACCTGGAAAAGGACTTCATGATGCCTATCTATAAGAGATAGTTTTAAAGATAGTTTTTTTTCGGCTTGTTTAGAAAAAGTGGTATCCGATGCGTAGAGAATAGCAGATTTCCCGTCAGAAGAAGGTGTGAAAGTGGCTGAATATGTTTTTTCGCCTGCTTCAAGTTCCAGGTATTCGGACTTTTTCATAAGAGCTGCTTTCCGCACAGTTTTCCGGATTTTTGCGGGAACTTTTTCTCCGATCCCGCTTTCCCATACTTCAAGTAATGATTTTCCTGCTTCATTAGCATAGAGAATTACGCCTTCTTTTTCTATCCTCAGGACAGGGCTGGGGCTGTTTAAAAGAAATTCTTCCATCCAGTTTTCTTCTGCTTCACTTTTTCTGTCAGTAAAATTTATGCTATCACCCCCAGCATTTAAGTTCCTGCCTTTCTTTTTCTTAGTTTTTCCCCGGATTTTGAGTTTACTTACCCAGAGCTCCAGGTTTCCTGAATTCTTTTTTATGAAAATCCTATCCGGCAGTCACAGATATTATAAAGTAAGTGACATATTAATTTTTGGAAATTAGTTTAAAAAAAGTAAATGAGTGGGGGTATGGAGTGATATTATTCACAGCTTTGCAGCTGAACATGAATATATATAAAAAGCCTGTTATTAAGGGTATGTAATACTGGCAGGCACCTGCAACGGATCTCTGGAATACGTTTGGGAATACGCTGGTAGCTGCGTGAAAAAATAAATCTAATTTCGCTTTTTGTAAATGAGGGTATCTTTTATGGAAGACTTTAACCAGCTCAAAAGGAAACTTGACGATATGAGTGTTATGGAACTTTACGGGTATATAAAAGAAAAATATCCTGAAAACGAGGAACTTGCACTCGGGTCCAAAAAGATAGTAATCAGGAAAGTCCTGAACTTTGAAAGAAACCTGCTGAATGAACTGGAAGAAGCCGGCCAGTAAGGTTTACACTTTCATAGTTACACATAGTCACATTTTTTTAAATTTTTCCCTGGAAGCTCCTCATCTGGGGTATTTCCAGGAACGATTCCATTTCAGGAGTGAGCTTGAGGCCTGCAGAACAGGTACATAAGTGCTGTTTTACGTCATCAAGAAGTTTAGAACCGGAACTCACAGGTATCCCCTTTAATATAAGGGGTTTCGGGAATTTATAATCCTCCCAGTAAAAATCAAGACTTCCCAGAATGAAAAAGATGAATTGTCAGATCTCAAAATTGTCAGGTACCGGGGTTTCCCCCAATCTTAAATCTCAAGGTTAACCATTAAAAACACGGAAATCAGGAACTTGAAAAATGTGGTGTTCCCGGGTTAATTGGTTAGTATTATTCCGAAATGACCTTAAATTGCATCTCTCTCTTTCTTTCCACGTGCTGCGCCCTGCTTGAGCCCGCTTGCGTACAGTAGATAAAAACAAAAGCATTAGGCTGGCTGGAAACCTGATACCAAATATCAACCGTTTAGTATCAACCGTGTTGCCAGGGATGACATATAAATATAGGAAATTTGAAAAACAGAGTCCTCGTTTATAATTTAGGGTTCGATTTAAGATTGGGATTTATCCAAAAAAGAGTGAATGTATACTAAAAAGTGCTAATTTACTTAATTTTTGCCACTTGCCAGAGAGTAGTTCTTTACTGATTAGCCCTTAATTGCTCCTAAAAAATATACCCGGAGACGAAGTTCGAAAGATGTACTGAGGGGAACGGTTTCGGATGCTTGTAGCAGAGTCGGAAAAATGCGTTTTTAAATACGACAGGCGCTTGTTTGATATAGAAAAGCAGTTGAATATTCTGCGCTATCTCAACCCTGTGAATGCCAGAAAGGAAAAAGAGAAGTTCCTCAGGGCATACGCTGGAGGCGAAACTTACAATCCTGTATTCGAGTACGAAAGCTGTGGGCCGGAAGTAGGGGATTTTTGCAGGGATCTTAAAAAAATCAGGGAAAAACTTGAGCGCTGTAAAGGTTCTGTTTTTGCTCCTTTCTACATCAAAAAAATCAATTACCTCCTTCGCTTTCATGACCTTCTGATTCACAGGGACTCCCCGGATTTCGGGAACGAGCTTTCGGCCTTTTACGGACTCCCCTCCGGACCCCTTCTCCTGGAGGCTCAGAAAAACCTGGAGCGTTTAAAGAATGAGCAGGTGGAGAAAAACCTGAGCCCTGGAGATGTCAGAGGTGTTTTTGAAACGGAGTTAAAGCGCCTAGGGCTGGAATGGGAAGTCAGGCCTGCAGATGGGGGAGGAGTGAAAATGGCAGTAAATGCGGCCTGCAGTGAAATCCACATCGATTTTTCGTCCCATTTTTCAAAAGCCGGAATCAAAGGATACCTCTGCCATGAAATAGGGACGCACGTCTTTCGGGCAGAAAACGGGAAATTCCAGCCTCTTATGCTTTTCCGCTCGGGTTTTCCGGGTTATATGGAAACCGAAGAGGGGCTTGCGGCCTACAATGAATCGAAAAATGGACTTCTGGTGCCGGAAAACCTTAAAAAATACAGCGCAAGGGTTGTGGCTGCTGCGATATGTAATGAAGCTTCGTTTTCAGAGATTGTGGATGAACTTACAGGCTATTTCTCCCCCGAAGAGGCTTTTACCTTTGCCCTGAGAGTCAAAAGAGGACTTCACGATACCTCCCTGCCCGGAGGTTACACCAAAGATTGTGTTTACCTGAGCGGTTTTCGAAAAGTAAGTGCCTTTTTACAAAAACAGCCCTCTGAACAGGAGGCTTTAAAGGTCCTTTACTGTGGAAAGATAGGGCTCCGGCACTTCGAACTGGCAAGGGACCTGCTGGCAGAAGGATTTCTCAAACAGCCGCGCTACCTGCCGGAAGCAAATCCGTCTTTCTCTACTTTTCGGTGATCCCTAGTTAAGTGGGAGAAATTATTCAGGGAAATCGGACTGGTATTCTTCAGTATTTCCTGCCCCGCACTCCAGTATAAAGCCAGCACCTCTATACCGACACTTTCTGCATCTTCTCACACTTCAAATGCTGATTTCTTCAAAAGAGTGTCTTTACAAATGTCCCGAAAGCTTTCATGAGCCTCAAAGAGTTTCCTGAAAACATCAGCTTCCTCATAAGGACAGAGGGGTGGTCCATATCCCCGTACTCCGTGATTGTATTCAGAATCGAAGGGGTATTTAACGAGCCTATGAGTTCGTTCAACTGATTGTCTTTCAGCTTTCCCATGTAGTCATGGATTTTCATGCCTATTTCGAGTTCTTTTGCCAGGCCCTTTCGCCAGAGCAGGTCGTATTCGGAAAGCCGGCGTGCAGAGGTGTCTCCTTCAAGGGCGGCCTCAGCTGCAATTTTTCCGGCAATTTTTGCTGCAAAAGCTCCCGTATAGACTCCGCCTCCTGACGTGGGTTTAGTCTGCCCTGCAGCATCGCCTGCGAGCAGGACACCGTCAGAAGATGTTTTTTCCAGGGGGCCGATTGGAATCCCTCCAACCACAAAGTCAAGCATGCCTCCTGAGTACCTTTCTTTTATGTGTGGGTTTGAGCAAAGGAGTTTTTCAAGATAGGAAAGCGGGGAATTCTCGCCAGGCCCGCTTTTGCAGGCAAGCCCTGGTTCAAGTGCAAGCCCGATTCTTGAGACCTTTTCGTCAAGGGGCACGGTCCAGGCAAAGAAACCGGGGGCTGAAGAGCCTGGAAACAGCTCAACAAAATCGCTGTCATCCGAGGCATAGGGAGCTTCGATCTGAATTCCGGGAAGTATGCGCGCAGGTTTTCCAAGGCCTGCATAACTGGCTATGCGGCTTTTTACCCCGTCTGCCCCGATAACTACGGACGTGGATATGGTTTCAGGCTTTCCGTTCCTGAGTACTTTGAGCTTTACAGGAGAGCTTTTTTTTGTTCCATTTTCTTTTGTCCCGGTTCCGGCTTCAGAGCTCTCTTTTTCAAATCCTATAGCCCTTGTTTTCAGGGAGAGCTCAACACCTTCTTCTACAGCCATTACTGCAAGGGTGCGGTCAAAGTTTTTCCGGGAGACAACATACGCCTTTGTCTGCTTTCCATCAATCGGCAGGTACTGTCCATCGGGAGCATGCACAAAAGCCCCGCGCACGGAATTGAACACAAATTCGTCCGAAGGCCTGAGTCCGCACTCTTCAACGGCTCTTGTGCTCAGAAGCCCTGTACATCCGACAGGAGACCCTATTGAGGAGTGCTCTTCGAGCAGAAGGACCTTTGCCCCATTCATTGCCGCATAGCGGGCGGCAGTGGAGCCCACAGGACCAGCTCCCACCACAACAACATCATATTTCATACAGTATCACATTCGAATAACAAGCTTACCATTTGCGGAAAGCTTTAATGCCTTCCAGGGAAACTTTAATGCCTTCTCAGGAAGTTTAATATATTCTTGATTCATATTACAGTTAAAATAACAATTTAAATATAAGATTTAAGTTATACTTTAAGTTATACTTTAAGGGTTTTTGAAAGTATTAGAAAGTATTATCGTGTTTTCTTTTATAGGATCTTTCCCTTCACTCAAAGCATTAATACTTTCTCTCAAAATATTGATATATCGATAAACGCATCCTTGCTGAAAACTGAACGATAAGATACTTAACCATTTCTTCGAACCACCGGTCAGGGCTTCCATGCATCAGAAAAAAGAAAAATACCAGACTTCCAGCTCACAAAAACAAAAACGAAACAGTTCGGACAGAAAGGGACCTCAAACCCATGAAAAAAGAGCAGAAAACAGGTCCCGGGATTTTAAAGAAAAATCCTCTGCCAGAAAGAGCTCTGGCTCTGAAAGACATCCGGATCCGGCTCTTTCAAAGAAAAAATCCTCACCTCGTTTTGAATATGAAGATGACTACATTTTCTGGTGCAGGAAGTGCAACCTGCCACTCATAGGGGAAGAGTGCGGGATCTGTGGCGGTAAAGGTGATATACTCCATCTTTCCCAGCCGGCAGATGTCAGGTTCTGTTCCCCCTATGAGAGGGAAGTCCTGGCAGAGCAGCTAATTTCAGCCTTCGGCTGCGATCCTCTGGGAGACAGATTTGTTCTCCTTAACAAAATTCCCGGAGAAGACAAAACTGATGAGGTTATCGTAGACGGTTTTATTTTCGGAGTGCTCCGTTTCGAACTTTCGGAAATGGACTACAGCTTTGAGCCTTCTCTTCAGGGAGCAAAAATCCTCCTCAAGTCTGCTGAAGGCAGAAAAGTCGAGCTTAAGAAAACAAACCGACACCTTAATGGAAAAAACGTGGCATCGGGGCTTATAGAGTCGTTTGCCAGCAACATAAAAGCAGGGGATTTTGTCCTTGTGACTGCGGGCAGCCTTAGCGGATATGGAATTTCTTACATTAACGGCGTGGATTTCGCAGGCATGGAGAGCCTGTCAAAGCCCGAAGCTCAATCCGGGACCGTAATTCAACCTGAAGTCAGAGCCCAATCTGAGTCCGAATACTCATCCGAAACCAAATCCCCCTCTGAAGCCGAATCCCCCTCTGAAGCCGAATCCTCGTCCGAAACCGGAACAAAAGTTATCAGGGTCAGAAAGGTTGACAGCAGCGAGGCATTCCTGCATCCCGAGATTCCGGATTTAGGGGCATGCATAGAAGCTAACAAAAAACACCTGCAGGTCCTGGGGAAAAATGCCATCAACACCATCCGCGGGATTATTTCCAGAAATGAGCATCGTGCCCTGCCTGTGTATGTGTCCTTCAGCGGGGGGAAAGACAGTCTCGTGGTACTGGACCTGGCAAAGTCTGCCCTCAAGCAGAGGGAGTTTAAGGCTTTTTTCCTAAACACGGGGATCGAATTCCCTGAAACTGTGGAGTTTGCACGGGATTTATGCCGCGAAATGAAAGTCCCTCTTGAAGAAATGAGTTCCGGCTCCGCTTTTTGGGAGCAGGTAGAAAAGTTCGGGCCTCCTGCAAAGGATTTCCGCTGGTGCTGCAAGGTCTGCAAACTGGCTTCGGCAGGAGACCTGGAAGCAGGAAAAGGAGCCTGTTCCCTTTCAGGAAAGGAGGCTGCAAATGCAGTTGCCTATCTGACAATAGATGGCAAGCGAAAGCATGAATCCTTTTCCAGGGCAAGGATTGCGGCGAGTGAGACAAACCCCTTCGTCCCGGCGCAGCTCAATATCTTCCCTATAAGGGACTGGCGGGCTCTTGAAGTCTGGCTATATATCCACTGGAGAGGGCTTTCATACAATCCTCTCTATGACCAGGGCTTTGAGAGGGTTGGGTGCTGGCTCTGCCCATCTGCCCTTGCTGCCGAATATTCCAGGGTAAAAGAACTGCATCCTGAGATGCACGCCAGGTGGAACGCCTTCCTGCTTGAGTGGGCAAAAAAGCACGGGCTTTCGGAAAAGTTCGTAGAGCATGGGTTCTGGCGCTGGAAGGAGCTGCCTCCGAAAATGCTAAGGCTGGCAGAGGAACTTGGAATCTCTGTCCTTGCGGAAGAAAAAGCTGAAGACTTTGAAATTGAGGTGGTGGGAGGAATTTCCCCCTGCAAAGCAGGAGGCTTTTCTGTCGAGGCAGGAGTCCGGGGCATCAGGGAAAAAGAAGCTGCGGATTTCATCAATGTGCTTGGAAATACTGTTTATGCAGAAGAACTGGGCATGCTGCTGGTCAAAACCAGAACCGGGACCGTGAAGTTTTTTTCGAATGGAAACCTGCTCGTAAGCTCGGAAACAAAGGAAAAAGCTGTCTGCCTATTTAAAGAGGCTGCAAAACAGTTTGTCAGGCTTTCCCGCTGTACAGGATGCGGTATATGTGAAAAAGCCTGTCCTGTCGGAGCGGTTTCGATAAAAGAAGGAAAGCCTCATGTAAGTGAAACCTGTATAAGGTGTGGAAAATGCATGGAGTCCTGCGTGGTAACCAGGTATTTTGACAAACTTGTTCCCGGTCTGGATGAAAAACTAAAAGTTTGAACGGTAAAAAATGAATCTTAAAAAATGAATCTTAAAAAATGAATCTTAAAAAATGAGTATAAATACTATGATTGTCAGCAGTTAATCGGGAAGTTTCATTCCGGGCAACTGAACTGGCATCTTTTATCTGTTCTGTCCCACGCCCGGCACGGCTTAAACCCACCGATTTTGAGCAAATTAGAACGCAATCTTCAACCATGCTGGAAAAATCAAGTATCAAAAATCAACCGTTTGTCATCGGGTAACCAGTACTTTGGATAATCAAAAACCTGAATTTGGATAATCAAAAACCTGAATGATCAAAACTCGAATCCTGAGGTCTGAATTTGCTGTTCTGTTCATAAGCCGATGATATTTTTAAATAGTTTCTAATTATATTTTCATATTAAACCTGTAATCTTACCAGGCCCTTTCAGGTCACACATATTAGAAACGTCCCGATAATACCTGATTATCATGTTATTTACCTGACCGAGCTCCCCATGTACTAACTAAACTTTATACTAATGAAGCCAATGATGTTTATATCAAACTTTGAGCTTAACAATGTTTTACATCCGGACTCATTTAATACCTTTGTTTCCGGTTCATGAATTTGATTATATTTACCTTTATTTAATTGATTGAATGATTATCATCTATTTATCATAATGGAACTGAAGAATGCGATTAAATTACCCACCCGACGGAGTCAGCCAGCTCATTGCCAGCCGCTGGAAAATAGGAATAGCCATTGCATTAGCTGTGCTTTTATTCTTCGCTTTCCTGATCCTGCTGCCCCTGGCAGACGGAATAGTGCTCGGGATAGTCTTTGCATATATTGCCCGGCCTATCCAGATTAAATTTGGAAAGTATAGAAAAGTAGGGGCTTTGATAGCTAGCCTTTTCATTTTCATCCCTATAGTATTCATTGTAGGAGCCGGAGTTGTTGAGATCCTTAACCAGATCTCCTGGATAATTGAACACCAGACTTCAGTCATGGGCGGAATTTTAGACTTTATAAATGCTCTGGAAATTCCGGAAACATATGTTGAAAGGATAAATACTGCTATCTGGAACCTCTTTACTTCCCTGCTCCCTGCAGTCGGCAGCATAGGGCTAATCTCATATGCCCAGAGCATCGGTCTCTTTGTTATTAATTTCATAGTTTCGATTTTCTTCTGTTATTTTCTGCTTGCCGATGGGGACAGACTTTACTGTGCCTTTCTTGGCGTGATACCAGAAGATTACCAGGACATTGTAAACCGCTATGCAGCTCATCTGGACCTTATCCTGAAAGGAGTTTTCATAGGCAATGCTTATGCTGCCCTCATAGTAAGCGTGACTTCAGTTTTCGTTTTTTACGCTTTCGGATTTACCCATGTGCTGGCACTTGCAACCCTTATCTTCATAGCATCGGTTATACCTCTTTTTGCCGGGTATATGGTGCTTGTACCCCTGGCTTTAATACGTTATTTTGAACAGGGATTTGAAAGTGCATTTCTTTTTTTTGTGGTTTCTTCCCTTCTAATTTATGGCCCTCCCGAACTGATCCTCAGACCTTTCCTGACCGGCATGAGGTCAAAGATCCATCCGATGCTGCTCATGCTCGCCTTCTTAGGAGGGGCTTTTGTGGGAGGGGTTGCAGGTTTTTTTGCAGCCCCTATTCTTCTGGGAGCACTCGTTGCAGCTTACAGAGTTTATCAGGAACAGATTCATCCTGAAATGGCAGCACAGGCTGACCTCTACCTCAAGAATCTGACAAAATCCTGCCAGGACTGATTGATAAAAATAGATTTCAATGAGGAGAAAGGGATTGCTTTATATCATTGCAGGATGTTAGGACTGTCATATATTCTTCTTAACTTCCTTTAATCAAGATCTACTGACGGGTACAGACCTCAAACAGTCCAGAAATCAGGTCCTGGTATTAAGTTGTAATACTAAGTCATAAAATACTGTTTGAGCCTCTGTTTGATCCAGAACAAAAGCCAATTAGGAACACATATTCGGCTTAGAAAACACAGGTGATAGAATGCAGTTATTGCTCATTCACTCTGACTATATTGAATACCAAACCAAAAAACAAACTCCAGTTGCTGAAAAAATAGAAGAGTCCTTAAAGTCAGGCAGACTTGAGGAAGCCCTCACCGCTTTTACGGCTGTGGAAAGCGTGGATGAAGCCAATCCAGAAGAGGCCATAGAAAAAGCTGTATCTGAAATCGAAAAGGTTGCAGCTCAGGTCAAAACCGACCGCATAATGCTTTATCCATATGCCCACCTGAGCTCTGACCTTTCCTCTCCGAAAGTTGCAGTAGAGGTCTTAAAAGGCATTGAGAAAGCCCTCTCAGGAAAATATGAGGTCAAACGTGCTCCTTTTGGATGGTACAAAGCCTTTACTGTAAGCTGTAAGGGACACCCCCTCTCCGAACTTTCCAGGAGCATCCGTCCCGAGGGGACAGCAAAAGCAGTATGCAAAACTGTGGCAGTCGAGGAAAAAGAAGAGGTAGTTTCCGAAGCCCTGAAAGCCGAAGGTACTGCCAAGTCCTACTGGCGCATCCTGACTCCGGACGGGGAACTCCATGAAATCGAGGGCTTTGACCTCACTCCTCATCCGAAACTTCAGAAGTTTGTGAATTATGAAATGTCCAAAAGCAGGGCGGTTGAGCGTGCTCCTCCCCATGTTGAACTCATGCGGAGGCTTGAGCTTGCAGACTACGAGCCAGGGTCAGACTCCGGAAACATGCGCTATTACCCCAAGGGAAGGTTTGTTAAGTCCCTCCTTGAAAACTACGTGCTTGATGTCGCAACCGAGTTCGGGGCAATGGAAGTCGAAACTCCCCTGATGTACGACATGAACCACCCGACTCTCAAGAAGTACCTTGACAGGTTCCCTGCAAGGCAGTATTCTATTGAGTCTGACAAGCGGCAGATGTTCCTGCGTTTTGCAGCCTGCTTCGGGCAATTCCTGATGAACCACGACATGACGATCTCCTACAAAAACCTGCCATTAAGGATGATCGAAATGACCCGCTACAGTTTCAGAAAGGAACAGCGTGGAGAACTCGTGGGCCTGAGAAGACTTAGGGCTTTTACTATGCCTGATATGCACACTCTCTGTGAGGATATGAGCCAGGCTGTAAACCAGTTCAAGCAGCAGTATGACCTCTGCATCGACGTGCTTGAAAATGTGGGAATCCATATTGATGATTATGAAGTTGCCATCCGTTTCACCAGGGACTTCTATGAGTCTAATAAAGACCTGGTAGTCAGCATGGCAAAGACCGTCAACAAGCCCGTGCTTGTTGAGATGTGGGATACCCGTTTCTTCTACTTCGTGCTCAAGTTCGAGTTTAATTTCGTAGATGCCCTTGACAAGGCAAGCGCCCTTTCCACTGTTCAGATCGATGTGGAAAATGCCGAAAGGTACGATATCTCTTATGCGAGCGCAGACGGCAAACTGGAGAGACCGACCGTTCTCCACTGCTCTCCAAGCGGAGCAATCGAACGCTGTATCTATGCTCTCCTTGAAAAAGCTGCAATGGAAACAGAAGAAGGAAAAGTCCCGATGCTGCCTTTATGGCTTTCTCCCACCCAGGTAAGGGTTGTGCCGGTTTCCGAAAAACACCTCGCTTTTGCCGAAGAGCTTTCAAAGAAACTGGACTGCAGGGTTGATGTTGATGACCGCGACCTGTCCATAGGAAAGAAGGTAAGGGAAGCGGGCAGGGAATGGGTGCCATACGTTGTGGTTATTGGAGATAAAGAACTGGAGGAGGGCACGATTAACGTAACCGTCCGGGCCGAGTCCGAACAGGATAAGCCTAAAAAAGTTCAGATGACTCCGGAAGAACTGAATACCCGCATAAAAGAAGAAACTGCTGGCAAGCCCTACAGGAAGCTGCCTCTTGCAAAGTATCTTTCTGCAAGACCAAAGTTCTTCTAAACTCTTTCAAATTTCCTTTTCCGGAAGATATCAAAGGACAGAGGACCTCTGCAAAGAGCCTTTTCCTTTGACTTTTCCGTACATAAATTGTTGCAGTTCAGGAGTTCTGCAGAATAATATTTCCAAAGTTCATGTGTTATCATGTTCTTTAGAATTCCTTATAATTAAAATTCCACAACTTTATATACAACTTTATATTATAGTAATTCTTATACTGCCGTAATTCTTATATCGCCGTAGTTCTTATTACTGAAAAGGTATTCCTTTTAACTAAAAGCCGTTCAAACATGCTCTTTTCGATTTCGGAACGAAAGGAGATGACCCAGGTTTTCTGGACTGAAGTTTTTTATCCGTAATTTTGCAGTCAGGGGAGTTAATTCTTAGAATATTTCCAGTTGCATGCACTGTTTCCTGTGCATGGAGCATGCAGTTTCCCGGAAAACTTTTTGAAAGGTAGCTTTCTGATATTATCAAATATAAAAAAATATACAAAGTCAAATTTTATAGAGTGAAAAGCGTGAGGACAGCGTACTGATGACAATTTCAAATGAAGCCTCAGCCGGCATGGAAACCGTCGAGCTCGAGCCCTTGAGGGAAGATAAGAAGAAAATCTTTGAGGATATTCTGGAATATTTTGAAACCCATCAGAGAGGCTATATCAAAGTTCCCACTGGCTGGGGCAAGACCTTTCTTTCAAAACATATAATGAAAAAATATTACGAGGAAGGAAAACTTGTACTTTTCCTTATTTCGAAAAACAACCCTCTCCTGAGTCAGACATACTACGACAGGAAAAAAAACAGGCCCCTCTTTCCCAATAGTGCGCTCCTCTCTTCCGAACAAAAGGTCGCTAGAAAAGAGATTGCAGAAGCCCTTAGAAAATCCGGGCAGGAAAAAGGTGAAGGCTTTGTGCTCTTTGCCTCACTGCAGACAGTACTAGGAAAACAGGCCTCCGAAATCAAAGAACTTCTTCTCGAATATACCGACCTTGCAATCGTGGATGAGATCCACAACTTCATAAACAACAGGGGAAACGACTTTCTCAATGAGTTTGGAGAACGGACTAAAATCCTGGGGATGACTGCAACTCCTTTCCAGGGTGTGGTCGGAAATGTAAAATTCGTGGATGAGATTGCCGGGGATATGAGGGAGGTCTATGCAAAGACTCTTCCTGAGTGTATCCTTGATGACGAACTTGCACCCCTTAAGTACACGATTGCTGAAAGTTCGGAGGATATATTTGAGATCTTTGACTTTGAGAAAGGGCTGGATGAACTTGACAGGCAGGACCTTTACCTTGACTGCAGCACTGTTGACAAATTGAGAAAAGTTATCCGTAGAACCCAGCTCGCAAAAGATGTGTACGATTCGCTGGTAAAGCAGAGGAATGCAAAGACCCTTGTCTTCTGCGCCCCCGTCCGGAAGCGTGTCTATGGAGCCGGGGAGGACGGAGAGGAAATCAACGCTTTTCATGCAAAACTCACTGCCTCGGTTTTCAACGGGGAAATCTCTGCCCCGGAGCTGGAAAAGGATTCTGATCCGGTATTGCCTCTTGATTTTGAGAATTATACTCCTGAAGGGGAGTTCACAGATGCTGCTTTTATGACTTCTGAATTGCCTAAGGAAGAACAGAGTGCTCTTCTTGCAGCTTTCAGGGAAGCAGGAAAGCCGCCCTATGTCCTTTGCACGGTCGGTATGCTGATCGAAGGCTTTGATTTTCCGGGGCTTGAAACCCTTATCCTTCTGCGGCCAACCCTGAGCATGCGGCTCTTTGAACAGCAGGTCGGAAGGGTTACAAGGCTTTCTCCGGTTTCCGGGAAGTATAGGGGAAACATCTTTGAAATCGCGGACAGCATCGACTCCCTCTATCAGCATTTCGGAGAAGGGGTTTTCAACGGGGAAAAGGTTGACCAGGTACAGATGCTCCAGCCTGAAATCCGCCTCGAAGAGCTTTTCTCCGAAGGAGATGCAGCCCGGGCAATTGAGGAAGGAAAAATCGAAATCAGCAAGGTAGACTTCAGCAACTTCAGGAAAGGAAAGGGAAAAGGAAAGGGAAAAGGAAAGGATGTGCAGGCAGTAGAGGTCCCTGTCAGGCTTCCCCCAACCGCCCTGAGGGCAAAATATTTCTCGCGCCTTCTTGCCATCACAGAGGAAAAGGATATCGGAGCCTTTGAACGGGAAAAGCGGGAACTTATGCGGGGCGCCTTAAGGTTCAGGGTCAGGGAACTCAGAGACGCAGAAGAGCTCGCGAACCTTTCCGGCCAGATAAACAAGCTCAAGAGAGAAGCCTACGAAGACCGCAGGTTAGGGGATGTTTCAAGGCAGCATAAGCCCAAGGTCTTCGGGGAAGTTGAATGGCTCCTTAAACTCCAGGCCTTAAATTCCCTGAAGTACCACGGTGAGCGCATTTCGATGCCCGAGAAAAATAGAATTCTAAAGACCCTGGGATTTGACCCTGATATCAGGAAGATAGACAGCTACAGGCTCAAGTGCCTGAAACTCGGTTCTGCCCAGAAGAACATTCCAGACCTTGTCAAAGTTCTCGGGTTCGTAAGCCGCCTATCATCTTCTGAAACCTACCAGTTCCTTGATAAAAAGAAGAAAGAACAGTGGAAGAGGGAATTCCTGCCTTCGGTTTACTGGGGCTTCTGCTTTATTGACGATTCTCCGGAACTCAGGGAGCTTTTCGAGTCCACGGAATGGGACAGGCGGGTCAAAAACATTATCCGGCAGAAGTAACTTTGTCAGGCAAAACTGATTTTTTTCAAGCAAAAGGGATTATTTCAAGCAAAGGGGATTATTTCAAGTAAAAGGGATTATTTCAAGCCAGACTGATTATTTCAAGCAAAAATGATTTTTTTGGAGAAAATTTTGCTTTTCTCCACTTTCCCTCTTTTGCTTATTTTTTTGCATATTCTTTGACGTATTCAAAGTTCCACATCGGAATTCCTTTTACCTCTCCCTTTTCAAGGTGTTCCAGCTCATGAGCTGCGCTATATGCCGGGGTGCCTTTCAGTAGTATGTGTTTTTTCTTCAGCTCCTTGACTCTTATATCCCTGAGGTCCGGATTCACCTCTGCAAGTATCACCCTTTTAGCCTGCAGAGTTATACAGTATGGCCTTTCAACCAGTTCTCTTTCTTCTCTTTCCCCGCACTTTTCCAGCCTGCGGACGACTCCTTCTTCCTTTATGATTTCGGGATCGATAAAGAGGTATATCTTTTCCAGAGTATAGCCGGTCTTGCTCTCTTCATTGTAATAAGTGATCACATCCTTTACTGCAATGCTTTTTGTGTCTTCGGAGGCATAACTCCATGAACCTCCTGATTTTAGCGAAAGCAGAAAAGGAAGAAATAGCTCTTCTTGAATTTCAAAACTGGAAATTATACTTTTTTCCTGGGCTGAAAACCTGAAGATCGCCCGAATTTCTTCAGCATCCATATTCATGTCCCCTTCTTAAGAGTTTGAATATCGAAGCCTATTTAAGTTTTCTTTTCAAAAAAGCAAATTTGAAATTTTTGGTGGGCCCTTCCAGCCCGGGGAAAACCAAAAATCTGAAATTAATATCACAAAGTTTGTGAATTTTTTGTAAATATTTTTTGCGAGCATAACTTGGATGCAGTTCTATAATCTTTTATACGAACAATTTGATAAAGCGGAAAGCAAACATATGCAATTTATTACTCCCTTTTCCTTATACAAATGACTGCTCCGAACACCGCTGCAAGCATCCAGAAAGAGCTCATGAAAGGAATTCTTTTTGATTGAATAGTAGAACCGACTCCTTCTTGCTTACCTGCTGTTTCTTTATTTGCTGTTTCTTTATTTGCTGTTTCTTTATTATCTGATACTTCGGTATCATTTGTGTTATTATCGGTTTGATTTATTGTACTCAACAATTCTTCCAGAGTAACAGTTTCATCAGGGGTTATAGCTTTCCCATCGTCGGTTAATGTATATTTACCGCGATAAAAATCTGTAACTATGAAGTGTTCAGGGCCAATATCCTTAGTACTGGGGCTTTCATCTTTTCTCAGATAGACCAAAACCTTTTCACCAGCGTTGAAGCTTGGATCGGCGTCTGTAGTCATGCTAAAATCCCCAACCGTCCCCCCGGTGACTCTTACAATAAGCTCTCTGGACGATAACGGGTTTTTCAGGTATTCATCAACACTTATGACGATGTCAGTGTAAATGATGTCGTCAGGATATTCAAGTTTATTAAGTAATTTCTTCGGCTTTTTTCCGTCTATGGTATTCCAGCTGGGTGGAAGTATTTCTTTAACTGTACCTATTACAATAGTATCGGATTTGTCTCTTAATTCTTCATGGGTGTATGGTATGAAGTCTATACATATGTCAATACCAATGGCTTCATTACTATTATTTTCGAGTTCAGTATTATCGTTTGAAGGATTGGACAGTGCTAAAGCGTTTAATGTCAGCAAAGAAAGAGCCCCAAACAAAAAAATCCCATATTTTATAATAGTTCTCACGGTTTCGCTTCCGATTTATGGAGTTAAAATTGGGTTTGACTTAATACATTTAACATAAATTAACGACTTCCAGATAAATAGTTATAGGATTTTCCGACCAAATTCTCATATTGACTTTTTGAATCTCCTTTTCAAATCTCCTTTTCAAATCCATAATTATTCCAGGATCTTTGATTGTTAGATGATATGGTCGGAAAACTTATAAGGAGTTAATAAAAAGGAATTTGTGGAGTTCGAAAGAATTTCCAGATAACCAAAATCCATCTTATATTCGGCAGGTAGCTCGTATTTTCTTAATAATTTTTCCTGACACCGTTTTTTTTATGAAGTAGATGCTTTTGGCTCTTAATGAAAACGAAAAATCCGAGAATCAGAGCACAGGAAATCGGAATTTGAGAGCCCTTTTCATCATTTTTAACAGTTTGGAAGAGTGCCAGACAATTAAAAGATACTAATTATATAGTTAATTCTACCATAAGTAAAATATTGACTCTGAGTCAAAAATCAACTGATGATTAAAAAATGACTCTGAGTAGAAATACGACGGAAAGATTATGGTAGTTACAGACAGGCAACAACGCAAAAAAGAGAAGCGACGTAACGAAATCATAGACGCGGCCGAGAGACTGTTCTACTCTAAGGGCTATGATAAAGTCTCCATGGATGAAATCGCACAGGAGGTTGAACTGAGCAAAGGCGCGCTTTACTTTTATTTCAAAAGCAAAAATTCTCTTTTTTTTGCCATAGTCTTCAGGAGATGGACGGACATTGGTGAGATTCAGGCTGAGAGGATGAGCCACGGGAAAAATGGCTTCGAAAAAATTCAAATCCTGATCCAGTGGTTCATTGAATATGCACAGAAGAACGCAGACTATAATGACATGGCCACCACATTCGGGCCGCAACTCTTTCAGAGAATTGACGCAGAAAACGCACAAACAATGATGGAAATTTCCACTAAATATGTGCCCCTTGTGTACAGCGCTGTAAGGGAGGGAATTGAGGACGGGTCTGTCAGGAACGACCTGGACCCCAGGTTGCTCGGGATGTATATCCAGATGATTACACTCAATATTGTCTCCCCGGACCCTTCAATAAAAAACAGTTTTGCATTACAGGGGGTAAACTACGACACATATGTTGAGATGTTGCCAAAGTTTCTCTGCCCCTCAGTTGCTCGAGATCCGGGGAAGGAATGTTGTGATCAGGACGGATCTTTCCAGCAGTAAACGCTAAGCCACCAGATCAGTGAAAAACTGAAAACTCAACGATGTAATTATCCAGAACTCAGAAAGTGATCCCAGAAGAGTCTAAAAAATGTACTTCCATAGGGTAAACAAAGACAGGAAAGTATGCAGCTTTTTAGCCTTTGCCCGGGCGATAATCAATGAGTAGGGCTTCACAGGCAGGAAAAAAGAGCAGGAAATAATTGTTAACTGACAGCATATCCTGCCCTTAGCAGGATTTGATAATTATGACTTACATTATTGTTGATCAGGATCGCTGCACACAGTGCGGCATTTGCACAACGGTATGCCCTTTAGGGTTTATGTCTGAGGATGAAGAGACCAGGCTCCCCCAGGCACTGGAAAAAGCGGCAACTTTTTGTCTTAAATGCGGGCACTGTGAGGCGTTCTGCCCGACAGGGGCACTCACATTGAATTTTGCGCTTGATGAAAAAAGTGACGATGATGTGGGTCTGAATGATATATCCTCAGATCTTCTTGGCACTTATCTAAAGAGCAGGCGTTCCATCAGGTGTTTCACGCCCCAAAAAGTTGAAAAGGAAAAAATCGAGCAGATGCTTGAAATCTCCAGGTATGCAGCATCGGGCTGTAATACTCAGCCCGTAGAGTGGATTGTTGTATATGACGAGCAGGAGACCCATAAGCTTGCAGGACTGACCATAGACTGGATACGCCACCTCTATGAAAACAAGGAGCCTCTGGGCACGGCTTTATACTCACTGGTCACCGCCTGGGACCGCAGAATTGATGCCGTATGCTGGAATGCACCCCACCTCCTGGTCGCTCATATCCCTGAGAACCACGGAAGCGGTGCAACTGACGGCATCGTCGCTCTCACTCATTTCGATATTGCTGCACCTGCGTTCGGAATCGGGACCTGCTGGGCGGGTTTTTTGACAGAAGCGGCAAAGTCATGGAAACCTCTGCAGAAGGAGCTTGCACTGCCGCAGGGACGTGTAATTTCTTATGCGATGATGTTCGGTTATCCACAGTTCAAAAGTTATCGTACCCCGCGACGCAATCCTGTAAAGATCAAATGGATGTGAAAGAATGGATGTGATGTTACGCTGACTTTATCACCAGATTTTGGAACTGAGTCGAAAGGTTGCGGATTAAATTTATTTTTCTTCAAAGAGAAGTGAGAGAATGGAGAAAAGACATTTTTATATCTCAAATAATAAAATTCGTATTCCTGCCATCCTGTGGGGAAAGCAGAGTGAAAAGCTGTTGATTGAAGTTCATGGCAACCTTTCTAATAAAGAGGACACCGTTATTTCCATGATGGCACAAAAGGCCGTTGAAAAAGGTTACCAGGCATTAAGCTTTGACCTGCCTATGCACGGTGAGCGTGTAAATGAGGAATATACTTGCATTCCAGAAAATTGTGTAAGTGATCTGGCGGCTGTTTATGAATATGCAAAGTCGCTTGCACCTGACATTCATTTGTTTGCGTGCAGCATGGGAGCCTATTTCAGTCTGCTTGCCTATCACGACCTTAACATAAATCAAAGTTTATTTCTCTCTCCCGTCGTCAATATGGAACGCATCATAAGCAATATGATGGAAGGTTTCCAGGTAAGTGAAGAAAGGCTAAAAGCAGAGCATGAAATCCGGTTGCCGATTGGACAGACACTGGAATGGAACTATTATTGCTATGTGAGAGAAAACCCAATTTGTTTTGAATGGAAAGTACCTACTGCCATTTTGTATGGTTCTGAAGATAATCTGTCTGAATGGGACGAGATCTCAGCATTTGCAGAGAGGTACCACTCAACAGTTAAAGTCCTGGAGCATGGGGAGCATTACTTCCATACGGAAGAGCAATTGAAGATATTTGATAGGTGGGCAGATGAAAACCTGCTGTAAAACTTGATAACATACTGCAAGCAGAGAAGCATCCGGCATTTTATTCTTTGCCTGTGACGTTGTAAAATTAATGAAGCTTCACAGGTAGAAAACTAAAGAAAAGTAATAAATGCGGACTGGTCTATATATTTACCTTTAACAGGATTTGATGATTATGACTC
This sequence comes from Methanosarcina sp. 1.H.A.2.2, assembly GCF_000979975.1. NCBI lineage: Archaea > Methanobacteriati > Methanobacteriota > Methanomicrobia > Methanosarcinales > Methanosarcinaceae > Methanosarcina > Methanosarcina sp. 1.H.A.2.2. The sequence continues at coordinate 2,932 of NZ_JJQL01000062.1, read as the reverse complement.
ACATTATTGTTGATCAGGATCGATGCACAGGATGCGGCATTTGTGTAAAAATATGCTCTTCAGGTGTTATCGGTCTGGCTGATGGAACTAATCTCCCTCAGGTGCAGGAAGAAAACGTTTTTAGCTGTTTCTACTGCGGGCATTGTGAAGCTTTCTGTCCGTCTCAGGCACTCATCCTGAACCTCCGTCCTGAGGAAAAAGTTCTCCTTCCTGCCGGTTCAGGCAACATCTCTCCTGAAGATATGGAGTTCTACATCAAAAAACGCAGGTCTATTCGGTATTTTACCAGGGAACCCGTGCCAAGGGAGAAAATCCTCGAAGTCCTTGATATTGCCCGCTATGCAGCTTCTGGTGCCAATTTTCAGCCTGTTCAGTGGCTTGTTATCCATGACCCGAAGAAAGTCAGGAAAATTGCCGAGCTCACAATGGAATGGATGAAAACCCTATTGAACACCGACCACCCCATGAGCGGCTACGTGCCGATACTTATTTCTGCATGGGAGCAGGGAATCGATGTAATCTGTCAGGGTGCTCCACACCTGCTTTTCGCCCATATTCCTGAAGAAAGTCCAATTGCACCTGTAGATGCAATAATTGCCCTCACACATTTTGATATCGCTGCGCCTGCATTCGGCATCGGAACCTGCTGGGCCGGCTTTGTTGCGGCGGCTACCATGTTTTATGAACCTCTCCAGAAGGAGCTAAACCTGCCCGAAGGAAGGAAAATTGCTCACGCAATGATGTTTGGCAACCCGCAGCACAAAGTGTATGGAATCCCTCGCAGGAAACCTCTTGAAGTAACGTGGCAGTAAGACTTTAAAAGGTTTTGAGAGGTTTTGAGAGGTTTTGAGGGACTTTCAGTTCCTCTTTCTCAAATACTCAGGAGCCTGCGGAATTTTGTGCATCATGCCGTATGACCTTCCTGACGGGTAATACCGGCCCCAAGCTGAATTTTACCCGCCGTTTTTTCGTCAGTCATGAATTCAACAAATGCAGGCGCCATATCAATGCCAGCAGAAATGTCTGCCGAGGTTTAGATATTTCCATCCCTTACGATCCGTTCTTCCACAACCTCCACGTCAGCCGCCCGGCACAAGGAGAAAATCAAGTGGAGGGCAGTTTGAGAAAGTAACATGAGGATTAATGGACATTTCTTTGCTACAGATTACAGGCCCTGGATTTTCGGCAACCATGAGGCATTTTTCAGGTCCTTGGGCAAATTTGCTCCAGAGCGATATTATCCCCCCGTGGCCTGAAAAGACCCGGCTCTTCCAGCTCCGGGGAAACCAAAAATCTGAAATTCAGGGAACATTTTATAAAAAATCGGATGTGTGTATCGCCAAAACAATCCGGTTGTCTTATATTCACTTCTACTCTATGTTTTGGAGATTCTCATAAAAATAGCAGCAGGGATTGACATATAAGTTTTCCGGCCACAGTATCAAACAATCAAAATTAAAAAAATAAATTCAAACATGAGATTCGTGTGAAAAGCGGATAGTTTGATGATATGGCCGGAAAATTTATATTGAGGCAACTTTAAGGAATTCATAGAGTTCAAATGCACTTCCAACCTTTTCCCACACATTGTATACCTTCTCGATTTTTAAAGTACATGAATTATACCCATGTAAGTTAATCGGCATCAGTGCCAATCAAACGCCGGGATTTTCATTCAAATGCTTTCAATATAATTCTAAACCCTTTATCATTTATCTCAAGGTTTGATTGGAGATCCTGATTCATTTGAATGGAATTATAAAAATATCAGTGGTTAAGGGTTTAACATTTTTGAGAATATGAGAACGAGAATCTGAAGGACAGGATGTATAATTAATGGAGATAAATAGGCAAATAATTCATCCGCTTATATTTATTGTTTTTTTGGTAATGATTACAGGACCGATTACCGGGGCAGCATCTGCTCTTAATGTTAGCATGGAATTGGTAGGGCATTTTGGCGGGACAACGGAAGCTGTTGATATCGCTGGCAATTACGCCTACGTCGGACAGGGGCAGGACCTTTTGATATTGGATATCACTAACCCTTCTTCACCTGTTTTGGTGGGTAAGATTATGACAAAAGGTTTTGTAGTAGACATAAAAGTTGCCGGGAATTATGCCTATGTAGCCGATAACGATAATGGTCTTTTAATTGTTGACATCAGCAATCCCTCTTCTCCGATTTTCAAGGGACGTTATGCAGGATCTGTTTACGATGTCGCAGTTTCCGGAAATTACGCCTATTTACTCGACCGTTATAATGGTCTTACGATTGTTGATATTAGTAATCCTTCTTCTCCGATTCTCAAAGGAAACTGCGATACTTCAGGATATGCTAATGATGTTTCGGTTTCCGGCAATTACGCCTATGTAACCGATGTTGATGAAGAGCTTATGATTGTTGATATCAGCAATCCTGCTTCTCCGATTTCCAAAGGAAGCTACAATACTACAGGAGATGTTTACAGCGTTTCAGTTTCCGGTAATTACGCCTGCGTAGCAGATGGCAATAACGGTCTTGTTATTGTTGATATCAGCAATCCCTCTTCTCCTATTCTCAAAGGAAGTTACGATACTCCCGGAATTGCTCTGGGTGTTGCAGTATCCGGCAATTATGCCTATTTAGCCGATAACGATAATGGTCTCGTTATCGTTGATATCAGCAATCCTTCTTCTCCTGCTCCCAAAGGAAGCTGCGATACTTCCGGATATGCTAAAAGTGTTGCGGTTTTCGGTAATTATGCCTGCGTAGCCAATAAAGATAATGGCCTTGTGCTTGTTGACATTAGCAGTCCTTCTTCCCCCACTCTCATAGGAAGTTACGACACTATACAGGCTGTCCGATAATTACCGCAGATAATTAGAGTTTCCTGTCGCGATATATATAATAATAATTTTATATTAGTGGTAGGAATACTTGATTTATGGT